>NZ_JBJFZS010000017.1:0-38016 GCF_045032595.1 Ornithinimicrobium jinqii | reverse complement strand
CAAGACATGGTGGCCAAAAAAGATAAAACATTGGCATCAATAATCTGACACGCTGTTGAGTTCTCAAGGATCGGACGCACACCACCAACACCACACTCATCAAGTGCACTGCTACCTGGGGCAACCTGTCTAGGTTATCCAGCCTGACTTTCAGGAGTCAAATCCGTGCCCTGCTCTGTTGAGCAGTGCTGTCGAAGCTGGAGGGCCTCACCCGGGACCGGCCACCAGCTGGTGTCCGTGCCTCCCTGTCGGTGCGGCGAGGAGTAACTCTAGGCGAGGTCGGGGAGGAGGGCAACTCTGCAGGTCACAGGCCCTTCCGGGCTGCTGCGAGGTGCTTGCGGCCGCGGCGGACGAGGGCCACCTGCCCGTGCAGGAAGTCGTCGGCCTGCAGGGCCCGCTCCACGTCGGCGACCTTGGCGTTGTTGACGCTCACCCCGCCCTCGCCGATCAGTCGTCGCGCGGCCCCCTTGCTGTCGACCACACCGATCGCCACGAGTGCGTCCACCACGCTCGTGCCGACCGGCACCCGTGCACCCGGCAGCTCAGCGGTCGCGTCGGACAGGGTGCCGGCGTCCAGGGCCGCCGGGTCGCCGCGCCCGAAGAGGACCTCGCTCGCGGCCTCGACCTGCGCCGTGGCCGCCGGTCCGTGGACCAGGGTGGTGACGTCGGAGGCCAGGGCACGCTGCGCCTCGCGCAGGTGAGGCCGTTCGACGGAGGCCTGCTCCAGGGTGACGACCTCGTCCTGAGTGCGGTCGGTGAACACCCTCAGGAGCTTGCCCACCTCGCTGTCGGCGACGTTGATCCAGTACTGGTAGAACGCGTAGGGACTGGTCATGTCCGCTGCCAGCCACACCGCGTTGCCTGCCGACTTGCCGTACTTCTCACCGTTCTCGTCCGTGATCAGGGGTGTCGTCAGCACGTGGGCCGTCCCCCCGTCTGCGCGGTGGATGAGGTCCACGCCGGCCGTGAGGTTGCCCCACTGGTCCAGCCCGCCCGTCTGCAGCGTGCACCCGTGCTCGCGGTAGAGGTGCAGGAAGTCCAGGGCCTGCAGCAGCTGGTAGCTGAACTCGGTGTAGGAGATCCCCTCCTGGCTCTCCAGGCGCGCGGCGATCGCCTCCTTGCGGATCATCTGGTTGACCCGGAAGTGCTTGCCCACGTCCCGCAGGAAGTCCAGGGCGCTCATCGGCGCCGTCCAGTCGAGGTTGTTGACGAAGACCGCGGGGTTCGGCCCGTCCACGTCGAGGAACGGTCGGACCTGCTGCTGGATCCGCTCCACCCACTCCGCGGTCTGGTCCTTGGTCTTCAGCACCCGCTCCGACGTCGGCCGGGGGTCGCCGATCAGGCCGGTCGACCCGCCCACGAGGCACAGCACCCGGTGCCCAGCGCGCTGCAGGTGCCTCAGCACGATGAGCTGGACGAGGTTGCCGAAGTGCAGGCTGGCCGCCGTCGGGTCGAAGCCGCAGTAGACGGTGACCGGTCCGTCGTCGAACGCAGCGCGCAGGGCGGGCTCGTCGGTGGTCTGCGCCACCAGTCCACGCCACTGCAGCTCGTCCAGGATGCTCGTCACGGTGGTCGGTCCTTCCGGTTCGGGGTATGGCGTCGCGCCGCCGGGTGGGCGTCCGGCCCGGGCCCAAGCCTACGTGCGAGGGGCCGCCGTCCCGGCAGGAGACGAGCGGGGTCCTCCGCTCCCGGGCGGACGTCCGACCGCCGGACGGTAGGCCGACACCGTCGGTTCGCCGTCGAGCCAGAACCGCCACGGGTAGACCGTGGCGTCACCGCCCGGTCCCGACACCCCGACCCGCGGACCGCGGCGCACCCGGGTGCCGTGGGGGGCGACGGGCACCTGCACCTGGACGGCGGCGGCGGGCGCCAGCAGGTCGAGACCGTCGTGGTCCCGGTTCAGCCCCAGGGTGGACGCCAGCCGGGCCGGACCCCGGGCGAGGTCACGCACGGGGTGCGGCCGGTCGCGACCGGCGTCTCGACGGGAGCGCGCGCGCTGCATACCGTCCACGACCTCCCCGGCCCGCAGCAGGACCGCCGCGGCCTCGCCCTCCGGGCCGCAGACCACGTTGCAGCACCAGTGCATGCCGTAGGAGAAGTAGACGTAGAGGTGCGCCGCCGGGCCGAACATCACCTCGGTGCGCGGGGTGGGTCCGCGGTAGGCGTGCGACCCCGGGTCACGGGTGCCGGCGTAGGCCTCGACCTCGGTGACGCGGACCGTCACCCCACCGGCCGCCAGGTGCGCACCGAGCAGCTCGGGCGCCACCTCCAGGACGGGGCGGGTGAAGAAGTCGCGCGACGGCCCGACGAGCGCGAGCGGGGTCAATCGCGCACCACCGGTGCCTCCTCGACCCAGTGCCGGAGCTGGGCCACCTCGTGGATGAGGTGGGCACGCTGCTCGTTGACCCGGGCCGGGGCCGTGCCACCGTGGGCGTTGCGGGAGGCCAGCGACCCCTGCACGGTCAGGACCGTGCGCACCCCAGGGTGGAGATGCTCGCTGATCTCGCGCAGGTCCTCGTCGTCGAGGGCGTCCAGGCCGATCCCGCGCTCCTCGCAGACGCGCACGCACTCCCCCGCCACCTCGTGGGCCACCCGGAAGGGCACCCCCTCGCGGACCAACCACTCGGCCACGTCGGTGGCCAGGGAGAACCCCTGGGGGGCGAGCTCCTCGAGCCGCTCGGGGTAGAAGGTGAGCGTCGCGACCATGCCGGAGACGGCGGGGAGCAGCACCTCGAGGGTGTCGACGGCGTCGAAGACCGGTTCCTTGTCCTCCTGGAGGTCGCGGTTGTAGGCCAGGGGAAGCCCCTTGAGGGAGGCGAGGAGGCCGGCGTGGTCGCCGATGAGACGCCCGGCCTTGCCGCGCGCCAGCTCCGCGACGTCCGGGTTCTTCTTCTGCGGCATGATGCTCGACCCCGTCGAGAAGGCGTCGTCGAGGCGCACGAACCCGAACTCAGCCGTGGCCCAGAGGATCACCTCCTCGGCGATCCGCGAGAGGTTGATCCCGACCATGGCGGTCACGAACGAGAACTCCGCGGCGAAGTCCCGGGAGGCGGTGCCGTCGATCGAGTTCTCGACGGACCTCGGCATGCCCAGGTCGTGGGCGATCGCCTCGGGGTCCAGGCCGAGTGAGGAGCCCGCCAGCGCCCCGGAGCCGTAGGGCGAGACCGCTGCGCGGACGTCCCAGTCGCGCCAGCGCTCGACGTCGCGGAGCAGGGCCCAGGCGTGCGCCTGAAGGTGGTGCGCGAGCAGGACCGGCTGGGCGTGCTGGAGGTGCGTGCGACCCGGCATCGCCACCCCGTGGTGGCGGGCCGCCTGGTCGGTGAGGGCCTGCACCACGTCCAGCACCTTGCCCGAGAGTGCCCTGGCCTGGTCTCGGAGGTACATCCGGAAGAGCGTGGCCACCTGGTCGTTGCGAGACCGTCCTGCACGCAGCCGGCCCCCGACGTCCGGCCCGATCCGCTCGATGAGGCTCCGCTCGAGGGCGGTGTGGACGTCCTCGTCGCCCTCGGCCGGCACGAAGGCCCCGGAGGCGACGTCCGCGCCGAGGCTGCGGAGGCCGTCGAGCATCGTGGCCAGGTGGGCGTCCGAGAGCAGACCGGCGTGGTGCAGGACCCGGGCGTGGGCGCGAGAGCCGGCCAGGTCGTACGGCGCCAGCCGCCAGTCGAAGTGCGTGCTCTTGCTCAGGGCCGCCAGGGCGTCGCTGGGGCCGCCGGTGAAACGGCCGCCCCACAGGCTCACAGTCATGCGGGCCATCCTCTCACCGAGGTGGACCGGGGAGGACCGAGGTCGGCCGACGTCCAGCGCCCGGGCCCGCGCTGCTACGGCTCGCGCGGGTCGGAGTCGTCCGCGAGGGACAGCAGCCGGTGCGCGGTGGACGGGCCGCCGTCGGCCTCGGTGGTGATGACGAGGATGGTGTCGTCCCCGGCGATGGTGCCCAGGATGTCGGGGTCGTCGCTGCGGTCGATCGCCGCGGCCAGGAACTGCGCGGCGCCCGGCGGTGTGCGCAGGACCACCTGGTTGCCGACCGCGCGGGCGCTCACCAGGAGCTCCTGCAGGAGCCGGTGCAGCCTCGCGGAGACATGCCCCGCGTCCTGGGCCGGCCGGGGGGTGGTGTCGCCGCCCTCGGCGGGCACGGCGTACACCAGCTGGCGTCCCTGGCGGATCTTGACGGCGCCGAGGTCCACGAGGTCCCGGGAGAGGGTGGCCTGGGTGACGCTGATGCCGTCCTCGGCCAGCAGGTCGAGCAGCTGTCCCTGGGAACCGATCGCGTTCCGGTCGAGCAGGTCGGCGATCCTCTGGTGCCGCGCGGCCCGCGTCATCGGAATGGTCGTCACACAGCGTGACTATACAGGCCTCTGCATGACTATCCAGGGCGCGCCCAGGTCCACAGCTCCTCCAGCACCCGTGTCGCGGCGACCGCCTGCTGCCGCTGGAACTCCCGGAGGGTGGGCAGGCCGGGTGCCGGTGGCGTGCGCGCGGCCTCGGTGAACAGGCCGGCCAGCCCGGCGACCAGCCCCAGCACGTCCTCCGGCTCGGCACCCAGGTCGAGGACGGCGTCCAGGTGGGGACGCAGGTCGAGGTCCCCGCCCCAGCGGACGTTGACGAGCAAGGACGCCGCGTCCGTCCAGGGCGCGCCGCGGGCGGCCCACGGCCAGTCGACCAGCCGCACGCGGCCGTCGGCACCGACGAGCAGGTTGTCGGCGCGCACGTCGAGGTGGCAGACGCGGTCGCCGGCCAGCCGCGGGAGGGTGCGGTCGCACAGCTCCACGAGCTCGTCCATCCGCTGGACGAGCCAGGGGTGGAGTGCCTCGAGGACGTCGGGCGCCTCCCCGAGCCGCCGACACGCGCCCATCTCCTCGGCGAGCACCTCGGGCAGGGCCGGCCACGCGCCCGGCGCCCGACGGTCAGCGAGCCCGCGCAGGGTCGTGAGGGTCGCGTCCACCTCCTCCTGCCGCCAGGGCAGGTGCGGGTGGCGGCCCTCGACGTCCTCGACGACGAGGACGACCCACTCGCCGTCGTCCTCGCTCGCGAGGAGCCGGGGGACCTCGGGAAGGTCGGTGAGGTCTCGGAGCACCTCGATCTCACGACGGTGCAGCGCGGGGGTCCCGGGGTTGGGACGGTCGCTCACCGCCTTGACGAACGCCCGCCGGCCCGAGGTGGTGACGACACGGTCGGCGCTGCCCGGCGAGAACCCGCCCGGCTGGCTGACGGCCCGGGCGACAGGGGCGCCGAGCACCTCCTCCACCCAGCCCCGCACCTGGCCGGGGAGGTCCTCCCAGGCCAGCCGGACGCCATACACCTCAGCCCGCGAGGGGGTCGTCGTCGCCCCACGGGCGCAGCCGGAGCATCCGCTCACCCTCGCCGAGACCTGCGGAGGAACGGGTGCGCAGCTGGTCGAGGTCGTCGGAGCCGGCCCGCACCATGCGACCGGAGAAGCCGTCGAGCTCGCCGCCGGCGAGCGCGAGCAGCAGTGCGGTGACGTCCGCGGGAGAGGTCCAGTCGGAGCGACCCTCGTGCATGCGCATCGAGTGGGTCATGTCGGTCTCGACCACGCCGGGGGCCAGGTCGAAGGCGCGCACCCCGTGCTCGGCCCCGGCGGCGGCGGTGCCGCCGGTGAGGCGGGCCAGTGCGGACTTCGAGGCGGTGTATGCCGTGAGCAGCGGGTTCTCGCGGGTCCCGGCACCGGAGTTGAGGTTGACGATCCGCCCCCCGCCGGCCGCGATCATGTGCGGCACCACGGCCCGCGTCAGCAGATAGGGACCGCGCACGTTGGTGACGAGCACCTGCCACCACTCCTCGACCTCGGACTCCCACACGGGACGCTCCGGCTCGACGAGCCCCGCGTTGTTGACCAGCAGGTCGATGCGCCCGTGCTCGGAGACGACCGAGGCCACGACCTCGTCCACCACGCCAGCGTCCGTGACGTCGCAGACCCGGCCCTGCGCCCCGTCGGCGACCTGCCCCGAGCGGGACAGCCCCACGACCCGCCAGCCGGCGGCGAGGAGCGCACGGACGATGTGGTCGCCGATGCCCCGGGACGCGCCGGTGACCAGCGCCAGTCCGCTCACCGTTGCACCGCCCCGTGGTCCTGGGCCGCGCACGCCACGGCGGCGTCGCGCGCCGCGTTGACCTCGTCAGTGGTCAGCGTGCGGTCGGGTGCCCGGAAGTGCATCCGGAACGCGAGCGACTGACGGTCGGGCCCGAGCTGGTCGCCGACGTAGACGTCGAACAGCTCCACCGACTCCAGCAGCGGGCCGGCGCCGGCGCGCAGCGACTTCTCGACGTCCCCGTGGCGGACGTCGAGGGCCACGACCAGCGCGACGTCGGAGGAGGCCATGGGGTGCGTCGACAGCGGCCGGACCTGGGTCCGGTGGTCGCTGGCCGCGAGCAGGACGTCCAGGTCGAGCTCGGCGGCGCAGCTGCGCTCGGGCAGACCCAGCCGCTGGACCACCTTCGGGTGCAGCTCACCGGCCCAGCCGACGGTCGTGCCGTCCTCCAGGGCCAGCTCGACGCACCGCCCCGGGTGGAACGGCGCCCGCTCGGTCTGCCGTCGCGAGACCGCGACACCCAGGGTGTCGCAGACGCCGTGGGCCCAGCCCACCACGTCGGTGACGTCGAGAGGGCGCCCAGGTCCCCACCACCCGGCCCGGTCGGACTGTCCGGCGGCGACGACCGCGACGTGCCACGGCTGGGCGGGGACGGCGGCGCGGATCGCCTCGAGCGTGCGGTCGTCGGGACGGGCGCCGACGTCGGGCACGGGGGCGGCCGCACCCGGGACCGGGAGGGTGACCGTGTCGATCTCGAAGATCGCCACGTCGCGGGAACCACGCGACACGTTGCGCCGTAACGCTTCCGGCAGCGTCTGCAGCAGCTCGGTGCGCATCAGGGGGGCCTCGTCGGAGAGCGGGTTGGCCAGCCTGAGCGCCTGCCTGCGAGGGTCGGCGGCCGGCAGCCCGAGGTCGTCCAGGCGCTCCGACGCGACGAACGGGTAGGTGAGGACCTCGTGCAGCCCCTGCGCGGCGAGGGCGGCGGCGACGGCGCGGCGGGAGCGCTGGTCGTGGGTGAGTCCGCGGCCGCCCACGGCGCGGGGCAGGACCGAGGGGATCCGGTCGTAGCCGTCGATGCGCGCGACCTCCTCGACGAGGCCGGGCGCGTCGGTGAGGTCGGGCCGCCAGCTGGGCGGAAGGACCCAGAGGCGACCCTCGCCCGCGTCGTCGACCTCGCAGCCGATCATCGTGAGGATCTCGCGGACGCGCTCAGGCGTGTAGTCGACGCCCACGTAGCGCGTGGGCAGGTCGAGCGCCAGCTCCAGCCGCGGCCGGGGGGTGCGCCCGTCGACGTCGGTGATGGCCGGGTCGGCCGTGCCGCCGCCGAGCTCGACCAGCAGGTCGACGGCCAGCTGGGCCGCCGCGTCGGTGACGTCCGGGTCGACGCCGCGCTCGAACCGCTTGGACGCCTCGGTCGAGAGCCGGTGGCGCCGGGCGCTGCGGGCCACGCTGCGCGGGTCGAAGTGGGCAGACTCGACGAGCACGTCGCTGGTCTGCCCCGGCGTCACCTCGCCGTCCTCGCCGCCCATGACCCCGGCGAGGGCCAGGACGCGGGTGCCGGAGTCGGTGATGAGCAGGTCCTCCCCGTCCAGCTGCCGGTCGACGTCGTCCAGCGTGCGCAGCCGCTCGCCGGCCGCCGCCCGGCGCACCACGATCGGCCCCTCGAGCGTGGCCAGGTCGAAGGCGTGCAACGGCTGACCCAGCGCGAGCATGACGTAGTTGGTGACGTCCACGGCCAGGCTGATCGGCCGCATCCCGGCCTCGAGCAGCCGGCGCGCCATCCAGCCCGGCGTCTCGCGGGCCAGGTCCAGACCGCGCACGGTCCGGGCGACGTAGCGCGTGCAGCCGGGCACCCCGCCGAGCGGGGACCGGTCCGCCAGCTCCACGGCATACCCTCCGCCCGTGGCCGGGTCGACCGGGAGCCGCGCGGGGTCGGTGAAGGCGGCACCGGTGGAGTGCGCGTACTCGCGGGCGATGCCGCGCAGGCTGAAGCAGTAGCCGCGGTCCGGGGTGACGTTGACCTCGACCACCTCGCGGTCCAGCCCGAGGACGGGGATCAGGTCCTCGCCAGGCTGCAGGTGGGCCGCGGCCTCCTCCCCCATCAGCCTGGGCAGCACGATGATGCCCTCGTGGTCCTGCCCGATACCGAGCTCCTTGACCGAGCAGATCATCCCGGCGGAGAGGTGCCCGTAGGTCTTGCGGGCCCCGATGGAGAAGTCGCCGGGAAGCACTCCCCCGGGCAGGATCACCGCGACCAGGTCGCCGACCTCGAAGTTGTGCGCACCGCAGACGATGCCCTGCGGCTCGCCCGTGCCGTTCGCGTCAGCGACGTCGACCTGGCACCAGTTGACCGTCTTGCCGTTCTTCTGCGGCTCGGGGTGCTTCTCCAGCACCCGCCCGACGACGAGGGGGCCGGTGACGTCGCCACCGTGCAGGCCCTCCTCCTCGAGCCCGACCGCGACGAGGTCGGCCGCGATCTGCGCGCCGGTGACCCCCTGCGGCAGCTCGACGTACTCGCCGAGCCAGTCGACCGGAACCCGCATCAGATCTCCATCCCGAACTGCGCGTTGAAGCGCACGTCTCCCTCGATCATCTCCCGCATGTCGCTGATGCCGTGGCGGAACATCGCTGTCCGTTCCACGCCCATACCGAAGGCGAAGCCCTGGTAGCGCTCCGGGTCGACCCCGCAGGCGCGCAGCACGTTGTGGTTGACCATGCCGCAGCCACCCCACTCGATCCAGCCCGTGCCGCCGCACGTGCGGCAGGTGCCGGCGGTCGCCTCCCCCCGGCAGACGAAGCACCGGAAGTCCATCTCGGCGCTGGGTTCGGTGAAGGGGAAGAAGGCGGGCCGCAGCCGACTCACGATGCCGGGGCCGAACATGCCCTCGGCGAGCCGGTCCAGCGTGCCCTTGAGGTGGGCCATCGTCAGCCCTTCGTCGACGGCCAGCCCCTCGAGCTGGTGGAAGACCGGCGTGTGCGTCGCGTCCAGCTCGTCGGTGCGGAAGGTCTTGCCCGGCACGGCGACGTAGAGGGGCACGCCGCGCTCCAGCAGCGCCCTGGCCTGCACCGGAGAGGTGTGGGTCCGCAGCACCAGCCCCGCGTCGGCCGGGTCGACGAAGAAGGTGTCCTGCATCTGCCGGGCAGGGTGGTCCTTGTCGAAGTTGAGGGCGTCGAAGTTGAACCACTCTGCCTCGACGCCGGGGCCCTCGGCGATCTCCCAGCCCATGCCGGTCATGACATCGGCCATCCGCTCGGCCGTCACCGTGAGCACGTGGCGTCGGCCGAGGGGACGCCGCCCCGGCACCACGGTGAGGTCGACGGACTCCTCGACCAGGATGCGCTCGTCGCGCTCCACCTCGAGGACGCCCTGACGCTCTGCCAGCGCCCCGCCGACCCGCCCGCGGGCCTGGCCGACCCGCTTGCCGGCCTCGGCCTTCGCGCTGGGGGGAAGCGCCCCGATCTCACGGTTGGCCAGGGCGAGGGCGGAGCGCTCGCCGGCGTGGGCCAGTCGCGCTGCCTTGAGCTCCTCCAGCGTGGTGGCGGCGGCGACCGCGCTCAGCGCGGCCTCGACCGCGGCCTCGACCGCCTCGGGGGCCAGGGCGGCGACCTCGACGGGGTCGTAGTTCGTGTTGGGTCCGGACACCTGCGCAAGTGTAGGCAACCCGACGCCGTGGTCCCGACGCCGTGGTCCCGAGCCCGTCAGCGCCGGCGTGTGCTTCCGGAGGCGTGGAGGCAGACGGTGGCCGCCATCGCGAGGTTGAGCGACTCTGCGCGCTGGATCGGGATGGCCACGACCTCGTCGCAGGCGTCACGGACCCCGGGCTCCAGCCCCCATGCCTCGTTGCCCAGCACCCAGGCGTGGGGACCAGCGAGGTCGACGTCGGGGAGCAGGGTGGTGCCCGAGCCGTCGGCCGCGAGCAGCCGGATGCCCCTGGCCCGGCAGGCGGACAGCAGCTCCGGCACGGGGGTGCCGGTGCTCACCGGGAGGTGGAAGATCGACCCGACCGTCGAGCGCACGACCTTGGGGTTGTAGACGTCGACGGAGGCCGAGCTCACCAGCACGGCCGAGGCGCCGAACGCGTCCGCGCCGCGCAGCACGGTGCCGGCGTTGCCGGGGTCCCGCACGTGCGTGAGGACGACCGCGAAGCCCCGCTCCCCCACCGCGTCGAGCGCGTCGGCGAGCGGGACGTCGACGTGGCGGGCCACCGCGAGCACCCCCTGCGGGTGCTCGGTCCCGGCCATCGCCGCGAGGACCTGCTCGGTGCAGGCCCGCGCGGGCACTCCGGCGTCGCGCGCCGCGTCGACGAGCTCGGTATGCCGCTCCGCGCCCGACTCGGTGACGTACAGCACCTCCGCGGCGGGCGCGGCATACCCGAGGAGCTCCCGGACCGCCTGCGGTCCTTCGACGAGGAACCGTCGCTGCCTGTCCCGGGCAGCACGGCGCCCCAGCGCCGCGACCTGCTTGACGCGGTCGCTGCGAGCGTTGCTCAGCAGCGGCTGGTCGGTCACGGGGCTGGGGCGGGCGTGGTGATGCACGGGTCCGGCGCGCCGGTCAGGCGGCGGAGGTGGCCTTCTCGCCCTGCGCGGGCACGTTGGCGCGGGAGAGCTCGACCAGGGCCGCGAAGGCGGCCTCGTCGTGCACGGCCAGCTCGGCGAGCATGCGGCGGTCGACCTCCACCTCGGCGGCCTTCAGGCCCTGGATGAACCGGTTGTAGGTCATGCCGTTGGCGCGGGCGCCGGCGTTGATCCGCTGGATCCAGAGCCTACGGAAGTCGCCCTTGCGCTTGCGGCGGTCGTTGTAGGCGTAGACCAGCGAGTGGGTGACCTGCTCCTTCGCCTTGCGGTAGAGCCGGCTGCGCTGCCCGCGGTAACCGCTGGCGCGCTCCAGGACGACCCGGCGCTTCTTGTGGGCGTTGACCGCCCGCTTCACGCGTGCCACGTGATGTCTCCTTGACTAGTTGGGGGGGTGGGTGATGAAGAGTGCTCGCGGCTCAGAGCCCGAGCATCTTCTTCACCTTGCGGACATCGGACTTGGCCACCGGCACGTCGTTCACGAGGCGACGGGCAGCGGTGGAGCTGCGCTCCTGGAACTTGTGCACGTGACGGGCGCGCTGGCGCATGAGCTTGCCGCTCCCGGTGACGCGGAAGCGCTTCTTGGCACCGCTGTGGGTCTTCATCTTCGGCATGGGCCGATCTCCTTCGTGTCTCGCCCGCGGCGACGGGCGTGGATGTGGGGCGGGGTGGGACGGGCGGCCGGTGGCCGCCGGCTCACGCCTGCTCGGTCTGGGGGGTCTCGGTGTCGACCGTCTCGGACTCGACCGTCTCGGACTCGACCGTCTCGGACTCGACCGTCTCGGACTGGACCGTCTCGGTGTCGTCGACGTGGGTCTGCTCGGCCGACTCGTCCTGCGCGTGCTGCAGCTCGTCGGGGCCCTCAGGCCCGTGCTCGGAGGCGGCGCGCTCGGCGTCGCGACGCTTCTCCAGGCGCACGACGGTCTTCTTCTTGGCGGGGCCGATGACCATCACCATGTTGCGGCCGTCCTGGCGCGGGGTGCTCTCGACGAAACCGAGCTCGGCGACGTCCTCGGCGAGGCGCTGGAGCAGGCGGAAGCCCAGCTCGGGCCGCGACTGCTCGCGCCCGCGGAACATGATCGTGACCTTGACCTTGTCGCCCCCCTTGAGGAACCGCTCGACGTGGCCCTTCTTGGTGCCGTAGTCGTGGTCGTCGATCTTCGGGCGGAGCTTGATCTCCTTGATGACGGTGTTGACCTGGTTCTTCCGGGCCTCACGTGCCTTCATCGCGGCTTCGTACTTGTACTTGCCGTAGTCCATGAGCTTGGCGACGGGCGGACGCGCCATCGGGGCCACCTCGACCAGGTCGAGGTCGGCCTCGGCGGCCAGCCTCAGCGCGTCCTCGACGCGCACGATGCCGACCTGTTCCCCGTTGGGGCCCACCAACCGCACTTCCGGGACACGGATGCGGTCATTGATGCGAGGCTCGCTGATGCTTGCTCCTTCGTCTGTCGTGAGGACCCCGGGCACCAGAAAGGCCTCCTGGCACGAGGTGCGCAAGAGGCCTTCGCCACCGGTCCCACCCCACCGGGGACACCGGCGGAGTATGTCGTGACGCTCGCCACGGCATACGTTCGCCCCCTGCCGGAGCAGGTGGCGGGGACCTGGACCCGGCGACCGGAGAGGTCGACGCGGGTGGGGGCTGGGCCCCTCTTGCATGTCGGGCAGGTGAGTGCCCGGCTGGTCAAGGGTCCATGCTAGCAGAAGGACCCTGCGACGACGGCGGGAACGTGCATCCTTCCACTTGAACCATTCAAGAAAACGTGGTCGACTGAGAGCCATGACACCGGCGACCGAGCTCCTGCGCAGGGCCGGGCTGCGGGTCACCACGCCCAGGGTCGCCGTCCTCGAGGTGCTCCAGCAGCACCCCCACGTCGACGCGGCAGGTGTGCTCGCCCTCGCCCGTTCACGAGCGGGCAGCGTGTCCGTGCAGGGGGTCTACGACGTGCTGGCGGCGCTCGACGCGGCGGGTGTGGTCCGACGGATCCAGCCCGCGCACTCGGTGGCCCGCTACGAGGTCGACCACGGGGACAACCACCACCACGTCGTGTGCCGGGGCTGCGAGGTCATCGTCGACGTCCCCTGCGCGGTGGGGTCCCGCCCCTGCCTCGACCCCGCACCTGCCCAGGTCCTCGGCTTCGCGGTCGAGGAGGCCGAGGTCATCTACTGGGGCGTGTGCCCCGCCTGCCGTGCCGCCGCACCGACCACACCCGCCATCACCACCACGAAGGAGACCGCATGACCCACACCCAGCACGGGTACGTCAACGCCGAGCACCACGACGAGCACCCCACCACCACGGGGTCCACGACCACGGGCGGAGCCCCGTCCGGCTCGGACCGCACCTCGTTGTCCGTCGGGGCCAACGGGCCGCTCCTGCTGCACGACGTCAGCCTCATCGAGACCCTCGCGCACTTCGACCGCGAGAAGGTGCCGGAGCGCCTGCCCCACGCGAAGGGCTCGGGTGCCTTCGGCCGCTTCGAGGTGACCGAGGACGTCTCGCGCTACACCAAGGCCGCCGTCTTCGCGCCCGGCGCGACGACCGAGTCCCTCGTCCGGTTCTCCACCGTGGCGGGCGAGCAGGGCTCCCCCGACACCTGGCGCGACGTCCGCGGCTTCTCCGTGCGCCTCTACTCCTCCGAGGGCAACCTCGACGTGGTCGGCAACAACACCCCCGTGTTCTTCGTGCGCGACCCCATGAAGTTCCCCCACTTCATCCGCAGCCAGCGCCGCCTGCCCGACAGCGGCCTGCGGTCCAACAACATGCAGTGGGACTTCTGGACCAGCACGCCCGAGTCGGCGCACCAGGTGACCTACCTCATGGGCGACCGCGGTCTGCCCAAGACCTGGCGCCACATGAACGGGTACTCCTCGCACACCTACATGTGGGTCAACGCGCAGGGTGAGCGCTTCTGGGTCAAGTACCACTGGCACAGCAACCAGGGCGTGGAGAACCTCACGAACGAGGAGGCCGGGAAGCTGGCCGGCGAGGACGCCGACGTCCACCGCCGCGACCTCTTCGGCGCGATCGCGCGCGGCGACTTCCCGTCGTGGGTGCTGTCCGTCCAGGTCATGCCCTACGAGGAGGCCAAGACCTACCGCATCAACCCGTTCGACCTGACCAAGGTGTGGCCGCACTCGGACTACCCGCTGGTGAAGGTGGGCACGATGACGCTGGACCGCAACCCGGTCAACTTCCACGCCCAGATCGAGCAGGCCGCGTTCTCTCCGGCCAACCAGGTGCCCGGCACCGGGGTGTCTCCGGACAAGATGCTGCTCGCGCGCGTCTTCTCCTACCCGGACGCGCAGCGGCACCGCATCGGCGCCAACTTCGCGCATCTGCCCGTGAACCAGCCGAAGGTGCAGACCAACGCGTACCAGTTCGACGGGCCGATGGCCTACCTGCACTCCGGCAACCAGCCCACCTACGCGCCCAACTCCTACGCCCGTCCCTGGTCCGACGAGACCGGCCCCGTGGAGAACGGCTGGGAGGCCGACGGCGAGCTGGTGCGTCAGGCCTACGACCTGCGCCCGGACGACGACGACTTCGGCCAGGCGGGCACGCTCGTGCGTGAGGTCTACAACGACGAGCAGCGCCAGCGCCTCGTCGAGACGGTCGTCGGCTCCCTGATGCCCGACGACGTCCGCGAGCCGGTCCTGTCCCGCGTGTTCGAGTACTGGCGCACCATCGACGCCGCCATCGGTCAGCGGGTCGAGGACGCCTACCGGGCGCAGAAGGGCGATCAGGTCCCCGGTGCCGGACCCAAGGACGAGCACACCGGCCGACCGGACGCCGAGGGTGTGCGGACCGAGGCCGAGGGGTCGGCCGAGCCGGGTCACGCAGCAGACTCCTGACCGTTCCACCGTCGCCCGGCCACTCCGGGAGGCACCCCGACGGGCGCGTCGACCTCCACCCCGGAGGAGGCGCGCCCGTCGTGTACCCGTCACCTACGCTGGGTCGATGGAGCAGCGCCGATGACCGAGCGGATGCCGGTGCGGCGTGCCGCTGCCCGGGCGGCCCTGCGGCTCGCGCGATGGCGGACGGTGGGCGAGGTGCCGCGGTCGGGGATCATCGTGGGCGCGCCGCACACCTCGAACTGGGACTGGGTCGCCATGCTGGTGCTGCTCTGGTCGCACGAGGTCAGGCCACGGGTCCTCGTCAAGCAGGAGCTGTTCCGGGGACCCCTGGGCTGGCTCCTACGCTCCACCGGCGGGGTGCCGGTCGACCGGGTGGCTCCCGGGTCGGTCGTGCAGCAGCTCTCCGACCAGGCCCGTGGCGACGAGTTCTTCCTCATCGTGCTGGCGGCCGAGGGTACGCGCAGCAAGGGGTCGCACTGGAAGTCCGGCTTCTACCGGCTGGCCCGCCAGACCGGTCTGCCGCTGTCGCTGGGCTTCATCGACGGGCCCAGCCGGACGCTCGGCTTCGGACCCACCGTACGCCTGACCGGTGACGTGCGCTCCGACATGGACGTCGTGCGCACCTTCTACGCCGACAAGCGAGGGGTCCACCCCGAGCTGCGGACCGAGCCGCGCCTCCGCGAGGAGGAGGGGCCGGCACAGGCCCGCGCGGAGGACGCTGCCGGCTAGGTCCTCCCCCGCCCGGCCGGGTCAGCAGGCGCCACGCCGCGGGGTCCGCCGCCCGGGAGGTCAGCCCGCGACGAGGCGGAAGGCGAGAGCGTCGATGCGGGCCCGGGTCTCACCGTCCGTCGCGAGCGCTTCGCCGACCCGCGTGACGAGCTCCTGAACCTGGGTCTGGGTCAGCCCTGGCCCGAGGGCCAGCTCGACCTGCAGCGCACCCTGGGGTCCGGGTGCGAGCCGGTGCCCCCTGACCACGGGCTCGCGGGACAGGACGCCCGCCACGGCCGCCGCCACGTGGTCGTCCTCGTGCGCCGGCACCCACTCCCTCGCCATGGCGAGGGCCCAGACCATCGAGGCGCGCAAGGTGTATGCCGCGGCGCCGGGGGGCGCGGGCAGGTCCAGCGGGATCACGCCGCAGCCCTCCTGCACCGCCGCCAGCGCCGCCCGCTGCGCCGTCACGGGCACGGGTCGGGCCTCGGCGCTCCAGGCGGCCAGCGCCGAGGTGCTCGTGAAGGCGGGCAGCGCCCGCTGCCCGTCCGGGCCGACCAGGGTCACGGAGGCCATGTCGCTCGTCGCGTCGACGGGCAGGGCCGAGCGGGTGTCGATCTCGCCCGGCACCGCCACGACGGGCACGATCAGCCGGGCCGCGGCCACCGCCGCCACGACGGCCCGCGCGTCGATCGCCTCCTCGGAGCGTGACAGCAGCTCTGCGAGCGCGGCGTCCGTCTCTCCGGCGTCGTGGTCGAAGCCCGTCCCCGCGAGGGTCCGTCCCTGCCACGGAACGCCGCCCGTGTCCGTCCCGGCGGCAGGGTCGTGCCCGGTGAACCGGTGGGTCATCGCACTGCCTCCAAGGCGTCTGCCAGGGTGAAGGCCCCGTGGTAGAGGGCCGCCCCGAGCACCACTCCCGACACGCCCACCTCTCGCAGGGCGCGCAGGTCCTCCAGCGTGGACACTCCTCCGGAGGCCACGACGGACGGGCCCAGGCGCCCCACGACGGTGGCGAAGAGAGCCCGGTCGACGCCGGTGCGTCGACCGTCCCTCGAGGCGTCGGCCACGACGTAGGCACCCGGGCTGTGCGCCCCCAGGGCGTCCAGCAGCCGGTCCACCAGCAGCTCCCACGGCCCGAGCGTCTCCCCCGAACCGCGGGCCACGACCTCCCCGTGCACCACGTCGATCCCGATCGCGATGCGGTCGGCGTGCTCGCGCACCAGCTCCGCGACCCACGCAGGGTCGCGCAGGGCGGTCACCGCGAGGTTGACGCGCCGGGCACCGCTGGCGAGAGCGGCCTCGACCGAGGACGGGTCGTCGAGCCCGCCGGACAGCTGCACGGGCACCGGCAGCGCGGCGACGAGACCGGTCAGCAACTTCAGGTCCGAGCCGCGCCGGTAGGCCCGGTCGAGGTCGACGAGGTGCACCCAGCGGGCCCCCTGGTCCACCCACCTACGAGCGACGGTCAGAGGGTCGTCGCTGCCGCCGTCGACCACCTGGGCGGCCCGGCCCCCGGTCACGTCCACGGCGGGCAGCAGGGTCAGGACCGGTGCGCTCACCCCAGGGCCCCGAGCTCACGGCGCAGCCGGACCGAGTCGGCGACCGCGTCCTCGAACCAGCCGACCTGACGGCCCGCGGGCTGGTGCAGGGTCGTCCCGGGCAGCTCCTCCACGCGCGCCGGCTCGGCGAGCAGCCGCGCCCCCGGCAGTCCCAGCGTCGCCATCACGGCCTGCAGCATGGTCACGGGTCTGGCGCGCTTCTCGTGGAGGAGGTCGACGAGTTCGTCCCGCACCTCGGCGGGTGCGCCGGCAGCCCGGGTGATCTCCGCCGGTCCCGCGAGCTCCAGGCCCGGCGGGCGCAGGAGGCCCAGGTCCGGCTCCCAGACGACCCACGTGGGTCCTTTGCGCCGGCCGGCACCATGGACCGTGACCACGGCACGGCCGTCGAGCTCGAAGAACCCGAGTGCGGGTCCGGCCCTGGGAGGCACGGGCCGGGCTGCCAGAAGCATCCCGGCGTCGTCGTAGGGCGCTCCGACGGGAGTGCTGCCCGTCCCCAGCACCACGGTCCACCCCTCGAGCGGCACGGTCGCGAGGGGCACGACGCTACGAGAGACCCAGGCGGCGATCTCGGTCCGGACGCCGGCGAGGAGCACCAGTGCCGTCGGACGCACCCCGACGTGGTCAGGGGGTGGGGCGGTCGGGGTCACCGGGCCATCCTACGAACCACCGCCCGAGGTGCCGCGCGCCCCGCCGTCCCCGCGTCCACCGTCACCTCGTCCACCCTGGCCGCGTCGGCGGTCGGGAGGGCCTCCCGGGCCGCGCGGGCGCGGGAAGCGCGCACCGGTCCGCGGCATGCCCTCGGCACCGGACCTGAATCCGGCCGACCGCCCCGGGCGGTCGGGACGGCGGGTCGAGACCCCAGCGGCAGCCGCACGGGACCGGAGCACCGGGGGGGCGTCGCCGTAGAAGAGACGGTCGACGACCGCGCGGCAGTGCCGTGCGGCACGCCGCCACTCCTCGGCGAGCTCGGGTCCCTGACCGGGCGGTCGTCCCATGATGCGCGCCATCCCCTCGGCGTCGCGCAGCTGGCTGGGCACCGAGTCCACCGGCCGTCCGCGCCAGACGATGCCGGCGTCTCGGAGCTGCGAGGCGAGGCGCCACGCGCGCGCCAGCTCCTCACCGTCGGTGTCCCGGACCAGGCCGGACTGCACGGCCGCGTCCAGCGCGTCGAGCGTGCTCGTCGTGCGGAGCCCGGGGCACTCGTGCGCGTGCTGGAGCTGGAGCAGCTGCACCACCCACTCCACGTCCGAGAGTCCTCCCAGGCCGAGCTTGAGGTGCGTGCGTGGGTCGGCGCCCCGGGGCAGGCGCTCGGACTCCATCCGCGCCTTGAGGGTCCGGATCTCGCGGAGGGCGTGGTCGTCGATCCCTCCGGGGGGCCAGCGCAACGGCTCGACGAGCGCGGTGAAGCGGGCACCCAGGGCGGGGTCTCCGGCCACCGGCCGGGCGCGCAGCAGCGCCTGGGACTCCCAGCCCGCCGACCACCGCTCGTAGTAGGTGCGGTAGGCGTCCAGCGAGCGCACCAGTGCCCCGGACCGTCCCTCCGGTCGCAGGGACGCGTCCAGCTCCAGGACGGGGTCGGGCCCGGTCCCCGCCAGGCCCTTGCGCAGCTCGGCGAAGATCTCCGCGGCCTGCGCCGACGCCGCCTCGGGGTCGACGCCGCTCATCGGGTCGTGGACGTAGAGGACGTCGGCGTCGCTGGCGTAGCCCAGCTCGCGACCGCCCAGCCGGCCCATCCCCACCACCAGCAGGGCCGTGAGCGGCTCCTCGTCCCGCTCGGCGAGCACGCGGTCGCGCGCCACCGTCAGAGCGCCCTCCAGGTAGGCGTCGGTGATGTCCGTGAGCGCCTCCCGCACCCGCGTGCCCTCCCAGTCGCCCACGAGGTCGCCGAGCACGACGCGAACCAGCTCGCGGGCGCGGACGCTGCGCACGGACTGGAAGGCCTCGTCGGTGTTGGTGCGACGGGTGGCGGCCGCGATCATCCGCGCCACCAACGCCTCCCGGTCGGGCGGGACCAGTCCCGCCTCGTCACCGAGCAGCGCGACCGTCTCCGGAGAGCGCAGGAGCAGGTCGACGGCATACCGGCTGGAGGACAGCACCGTCGCCAGCCGCTGCGCCGCGGTGCCCTCGTCGCGGAGCATCCCGAGGTACCAGTGGGTCGTGCCCAGGCTGTCGCTGATCTGACGGAAGGCCAGCAGGCCAGCGTCCGGGTCGGCGCCGTCGGCGAACCAGGACAGCATCACGGGCAGCAGGTGCCGCTGGATGGTGGCCCGGCGGCTGACGCCCTCGGTCAGGGTCTCCAGGTGCCGCATCGCACCGGCCGGGTCGCGGAAGCCGAGGGCGGCCAGCCGGGTCCGCGCCGCCTCCGGGGAGAGCCGGGCCTCGTCGGTGGTCAGCCGCGCCACCGCACTGAGCAGGGGCCGGTAGAAGAGACGCTCGTGCAGCCGGCGCACGTCCTGGCGGACCGCGCGCCACCGCTGCAGCAGGGCGCGCTCGGCCTCGCCCCGCTCCCCCATGGCCCGGCCGAGCCGACGCAGCTCCGCCGAGCCGGTGGGCAGCAGGTGGGTGCGGCGCAGCCGGTGGAGCTGGACCCGGTGCTCCAGGCAGCGCAGCAGGCGGTAGGCCTCGTCGAGGACGGCGGCGTCGTCTCGCCCGACATAGCCACCGTCGCGCAGCGCGGCGAGGGCGTCCAGGGTGGTGCCCGAGCGCAGCGTTTCGTCCCAGCGTCCGTGGACCAGCTGGAGGAGCTGGACGCTGAACTCGATGTCCCGCAGCCCCCCGGGCCCTAGCTTGATCTGCCGCTCGACCTCGGCCGGCTTGACGTTGTGCTCGACCCGGCGCCGCATCGCCTGGACGTCCTCGACGAAGTTGTCGCGGCCACCCGCCTCCCAGATGAGGGGCCGGACCATCTCGAGCCACTCCTGCGCGACGGCCTCGTCGCCGGCGACGTGCCGGGCCTTCAGCAGCGCCTGGAACTCCCAGGTCTTGGCCCAGCGCTGGTAGTACTCCCGGTGGGAGTGCAGGCTGCGCACGAGCGGGCCGTGCTTGCCCTCCGGCCGCAGGGCCGCATCGACCTGCCACAGCGAGCCCTCGGCCGTCGACTGGCTGCAGATACGCATCACCGCGCTCGCGAGCCGGGCTCCGACGCGCAGCGCCTCCTCGTCGCCGGACCCCTGCCGCGCACCCACGACGAAGATGACGTCGACGTCGCTGAGGTAGTTGAGCTCGCAGCCCCCGGTCTTGCCCATGCCGATGATCGCGAGGTCGCAGACCTCCTGGCCCTCGACCTCCGCCCGGGCCAGGTGCAGTCCGCCCTCCAGCGCGGCGCCGGCAAGCTCCGCCAGCCAGGCCCCGACACGGGGCATCAACGACACGGGGTCCTCGCTGGTCAGGTCGATCGTCGCGACCCTGAGCAGCTGCCGGCGGTAGGCCACGCGGAGCGCGTCGGCGCCCTCTCGGTCCCGGAGACCGTCGACAGCAGCCACCACGTCGGCCGGCTCCGGCACCCGGCCCTCCGCGACGTCCGACACGTGCTCGGGGTGCCGCAGGAGGTGGTCGGCGAGCGCCACGGACCCGCCCACGACGGCCAGCACCCGGCGGCGCGGGTCGCCGCCGGCCAGCACGACCGACCGGGTCAGGGCGTCCGTTCGAGCGCCCGACGCCCCCGTGCTGCGCGGGTCCAGGAGCCGGACGAGGGCCAGCAGCGCCCCGTCGGGGTCGGCCACGACGGCGAGGTCCGAGAGCAGCGACGCCAGGTCGACCTCGGCCCCGAGGCGCTCCGCCACCTCCGCCAGCAGCTGCGTGGCGCGCGGCGTGTCGGCGAAACCCGCTCTGGCCAGCTCGGCCGAGCCTGCGCCGAGGTCCTGCGGCCCTCCCGGGCGCCCACCCCGGGGCCGGCGTGCTCCGGGGCCCTGGCTCACGTCATACCCCTCGGTCCTAGAGGTGGAGCAGGTAGCGGTCGAGCTCGAAGCGGGTGACCTGGGAGCGGTACTCGCTCCACTCCTGCCACTTGTTGCGCAGGTAGAAGTCGAAGACCTGCTCGCCGAGGACCTCGGCCACGAGGTCGGACTCCTCCATCACGGCCACCGCCTCGCCCAGGCTCTGGGGCAGCGGGTCGATGCCCATCGCCCGCCGCTCGGCGTCGGTGAGCGCCCACACGTCGTCCTCGGCCTCCGGCGGCAGCTCGTAGCCCTCCTTGATGCCCCTCATCCCGGCGGCCAGGATCACGGCGAAGGTGAGGTAGGGGTTGCAGGCCGAGTCGATCGAGCGGACCTCGACCCGGCGCGAGTGGCCCTTGCCGATCGAGTACATCGGCACCCGGGCAAGCGCCGAGCGGTTGTTGTGCCCCCAGCAGACGTAGGCCGGTGCCTCCCCGCCGCCCCACACCCGCTTGTAGGAGTTGACCCACTGGTTGGTGACCGCGCAGATCTCGCGGCTGTGCTCGAGGACGCCGGCCATGAACCGGCGGCCGGTCTGGGACAGCTCATAGGCCGCACCCGGCTCGTAGAAGGCGTTGGTGTCGCCCTCGAAGAGCGAGACGTGGGTGTGCATCCCCGAGCCCGGGTGCGGCGCGAGCGGCTTGGGCATGAACGAGGCGAAGGCCTGCTGCTGCAGCGCCACCTCGCGCACCACGGTCCGGAACGTCATGATGTTGTCGGCCATGGACAGGGCGTCCGCGTAGCGCAGGTCGATCTCCTGCTGGCCCGGTCCGCCCTCGTGGTGGCTGAACTCCACCGAGATGCCCATCTGCTCCAGGGTGTCGATCGCGCCGCGCCGGAAGTCGTGGCCGTCACCCCGGGCGACGTGGTCGAAGTAGCCCGCCTGGTCCACCGGCACCGGACCGACCGCCGGGTCGTAGGGCTCCTTGAAGAGGTAGAACTCGATCTCGGGGTGGGTGTAGAAGGTGAACCCCTCCGCCGCGGCCGCGTCCAGGGAGCGGCGCAGGATGTGGCGGGAGTCCGTGGCGGCGGGGCTGCCGTCGGGCATGTGGATGTCGCAGAACATCCGAGCCGTGCCCTCGCGCCACGGGAGGACCTGGAAGGTGTCGGCGTCCGGCTGGACGACCATGTCCGCCTCGTAGACCCGCGTGAACCCCTCGATGACACTGCCGTCGATGCCGATCCCCTCGGAGAAGGCCTGCTCCAGCTCGGCAGGGGCGACCGCCACCGACTTCAGGGTGCCGAGGATGTCGGTGAACCAGAGCCGGACGAACCGGATGTCTCTCTCCTCGATGGTGCGGAGGACGTACTCCTGCTGGCGGTTCATGCGCCCATCCTGCCCCATCCCCGGGCCGGTGGAACGGGCGTGTGCCGCGCGCGTCGCCTCACGGGGCGTGCAGGTCCCCGACAGCCCTGGCGTAGTCGTGCGCGAGGATCGCCAGGTCGGCGCGGTGCTCGGCGAAGCGGCAGCCGCGGCCGGTGGCCCGCAGCCCGATGCCCTCGGCCTCCCAGTGGGTGCTGGCCCGACCCAGCAGCTCGCCCGGGAGGTCACCGTCGCGGTTCGTCACGCGCCACCAGGCCACGCCGGACCCCCAGTCGCGCAGGACCGCGCCGACCTGGCGCGGACCGGTCCCGACGAGCGCCGCGAGGTCACCGTAGGAGACGACCCGCCCCGGCGGCACCTGGTCCACGGCCCGCAGCACCCGCTCGACGAGCAGATCGTCCACACCAGGTCCGGACGATCAGCCGTTGAGCGGGTTGTTGTCCAGGTCCTCGGGGTCGCCGGTGCGCCACTCCCGCTCGCGGCGGTCCTCCTCGTCCCACTGCTCGGTGCGGGCGGCCGCGATCTCCAACGCGCGCGCGGCCTCCTCGTGCGTGGGGTAGGGCCCCATCAGGTCGCCGCTGCGCGCGCGACCGGGGTCGTCGTGGGCCTCGACCTGTCCGGTCCGGGTGTTGAACCAGTACTCCATCGTCGCTCCTCGTCGCAGGGGACGGCGCTGCTCGGCACCTACACTTCACCCTATGCCTGCGCCCTCCTCGCTTGCCCCCGGAACCGTCAGCCCCCGCCTCGCGGTGCCCGCCGGCATCGCCCGGCCGGAGTACGTCGACCGGCCCGCCCCGGCCCCCTTCGACGGGGCCGAGGTCAAGGACGCGGAGACGATCGAGCGGATGCGGGTCGCCGGCCGGGTCGCGGCCCAGGCGCTCGAGGTGTGCGGCCGGCTGGTCCGTCCCGGGGTCACCACGGACGAGATCGACCGCGTCGGGCACGAGTTCCTCCTCGACCACGGCGCCTACCCCTCGACGCTGGGCTACCGCGGCTACCCCAAGTCGCTGTGCACCTCGGTCAACGAGGTCATCTGCCACGGCATCCCCGACGACCGTGAGCTGCAGGACGGGGACATCTGCAACATCGACATCACCGCCTACGTCGGCGGCGTCCACGGCGACAACAACGCCACTTTTCTGTGCGGCGAGGTCGCCGAGGAGACCAGGCAGCTGGTCGAGCGGACGCACGAGGCGCTCATGCGGGCGATCCGGGCGGCCCGTCCCGGGCGGGAGATCAACGTCATCGGGCGGGTCATCGAGAGCTACGCCCACCGGTTCGGCTACGGCGTCGTGCGCGACTTCACCGGCCACGGGGTCGGGGAGGCGTTCCACTCCGGCCTGGTGATCCCGCACTACGACGCCGCGCCGGACTACGACACGCTCATCGAGCCCGGGATGACGTTCACCATCGAGCCGATGCTCAACCTCGGCACCCACGAGTGGGTGGAGTGGGACGACCACTGGACGGTGCTGACCGCCGACGGCCGGCCCTCGGCCCAGTTCGAGCACACCATCCTCATCACCGACACCGGCGCCGAGATCCTCACCCTGCCCTGACGCACGCGCCACGGACCTGCGGACCGGGCGGGCACGGCATACCCTGTGGCCCATGGCTTCCCCCATCCTCGGCATCGACATCGGCGGCAGCGGCATCAAGGGTGCCCCCGTCGACCTCTCCCAGGGCGAGCTCGCAGCGGACAGGGTCCGCATCGAGACGCCCGAGGCCTCCACCCCGGAGGCGGTGGCCGACATCGTCGCCGGCGTCGTGGAGGCCCAGCGCAGCCACCTGGACGAGGGCTCGGCGGTCGGTCTGACGATGCCCTCCGTGGTCCAGCACGGGATCGTGCGCACGGCGGCCAACATCGACAAGGCCTGGATCGGCGTCGACGCCGACGCGCTGTTCACCGAGCGGCTCGGGCGGCCGGTGCACGTCGTCAACGACGCAGACGCCGCCGGGGTGGCCGAGATGCACTACGGGGCCGGCAAGGGGGTCGAGGGCGTGGTGCTGCTCACCACGCTGGGCACCGGGATCGGCTCAGCGCTCTTCGTGGACGGGCAGCTCGTGCCCAACACCGAGTTGGGCCACCTGGAGCTGGACGGCCACGACGCCGAGTCCCGCGCCGCCAGCAGTGCCCGGGAGGATGAGGACCTGTCCTGGGAGGAGTGGGCCGAGCGGCTGCAGCGCTACTACTCCCACGTCGAGGGGCTGTTCTGGCCCGATCTCCTCATCGTCGGCGGCGGCGTGTCCAAGAAGGCCAAGAAGTTCCTGCCGCTCCTCAAGCTGCGCACCCCGATCGTGCCGGCCGGGCTGAAGAACGAGGCCGGCATCATCGGTGCCGCCTGGCACGCCCAGCACCTGGGCTGAGCCGGCACGACCTCACCAGGAGGTGTGCCGTGGCCGCCCCTCCTCGAACCCGGCGGCGCCCTGGACCCCCACGACCGCGCCGGTGTGGAACTCGCCGATCGAGCGCGCCCCGGCGTAGGTGAAGGCGCTGCGGACACCGGAGACGATCTGGTCCAGCAGGTCCTCGACCCCGGGCCGGTGCGGGTCGAGGAACATGCGGCCCGAGGAGATGCCCTCCTCGAAGAGCGCCGAACGCGCCCGGTCGAAGGCCGACAGGTCGCGGGTGCGCTGGCGCACGGCGCGGGCCGAGGCCATCCCGAACGACTCCTTGTAGTAGCGGCCGTCGGCGTCGCGCATGAGGTCGCCCGGGGACTCCAGGGTGCCCGCGAACCACGAACCGACCATGACCGAGGCGGCCCCGGCGGCGAGCGCCAGGGCGACGTCGCGAGGGTGCTTGACCCCGCCGTCGGCCCACACGTGCGCGCCCAGTCCTCGGGCGGCGTCCGCGCACTCGAGGACGGCGGAGAACTGCGGGCGGCCCACCCCGGTCATCATGCGCGTGGTGCACATGGCCCCCGGGCCCACCCCGACCTTGACGATGTCGGCACCGGCCGCGACCAGGTCGTGCACCCCTGCGGCGGAGACGACGTTGCCGGCCACGACCGGCACCCGCACCCCGGTGCGTGCCTCGTGCGCGTCCCGCGCCGCGACCACGGTGGGCAGGGCGTCGAGCATCTTCTCCTGGTGGCCGTGTGCGGTGTCCACGACCAGCACGTCGGCGCCCGCGGCGAGCAGCTCGGCGGCCTTGGCCTGGACGTCCCCGTTGATCCCGACGGCCGCACCGATGCACAACCTCCCCTGGGCGTCGGTCGCCGGCGTGTAGATCGCCGAGCGCAGCAGCCCGGTGCGGGTGACGACCCCGCGCAGCACGCCGGCCGCGACGACCGGCGCCATCCCGGCGCGCGTGCCCTCGAGCTGGTCGAAGGCCTCCCTCAGGTCGACGCCCTCCTCCAGCACCACGCGGGGCGGTTCCATGACGTCCCCGACCGCGACGAACCGGTCGACGTCCTCGCAGTCCTTCTCGGTGACGATGCCGATGGGTCGGCCGGCCTCCACCACGACGGCCGCCCGGTGGGCCCTCTTGTGCATGACCGAGAGCAGCTGGGCCACCGGCGCGGAGCGCTCGATGACGATGGGCGTCTCGTAGACGGTGTGGCTGGCCTTGACCCGCTCGACCGTCTTGCGGATCTCGGGCAGCGGGATGTCCTGCGGCAGCACGGCCAGGCTGCCGCGGCGGGCGATGGTCTCCGCCATCCGTCGGCCGGCCACCGCGGTCATGTTCGCCGCGACCACGGGGATGGTGGTGCCGACCCTGTCGGGGGTGCGCAGGTCGACGTCGAGCCGAGAGGTGACGGCGGAGCGCGAGGGCACCATGAAGACGTCGTCGTAGGTCAGGTCGTGCGCGGGCTGCGTGCCGTTGAGGAACTCCACGCTCGCAAGGCTACGGCCCCGCGCCGGCCGGCACCCCTGGCACCCGCTGGCGGCACGGCATACCGTGCGGGTATGGAGCTCACCCACCTCGGCCACGCGTGCCTCCTCGTCGAGGTCGCCGACCAGCGGGTCCTCGTCGACCCCGGCACGTTCTCTGACCTGGACGGCTTGCGCGACCTCACCGCGGTCGTCATCACGCACCAGCACCCGGACCACTGCGACCCGCAACGCCTTCCCGCGCTCCTGGCGGACAACCCCGGCGCCACCGTGCTCGTGGAGCCCGACACCGCAGAGGTGCTGAGCCGGGCGGGGCTCGGGGACCGCGCCCAGCGGATGGGGTCGGGCCGCGCCGTGCGTCTCGGTGAGCTCGAAGTGCTGCCGGTGGGCGCGCAGCACGCGGTGATCCACCCGTACGTCGCTCGGATCGGCAACCTGGGAGTGGTCCTGCGGGCCGGCGACGGACCCCGGCTCTTCCACCCGGGTGACGCCCTGGACGCCGAGCCGGGCGAGGTCGACGTGCTGTGCGTGCCTGTCAACGCCCCGTGGGGCAAGGTCGCGGAGACCGTCGAGTTCGTGCGGCGAGTGGCACCGACGAGGGGCGTGGTCCCCATCCACGACGGCCTGCTCAACGACACGGGCCGGGCGATGTACCTCAAGCACATCGGAGACTTCGGGGCCGAGGGGGGCGTCGAGGTGATCGACCTGCGAGGCGCAGGCGTCACCACCCTGGGACAGGGATAGACTGGACGGTCGTGGATGAGTCGGCCAGGCGGCCGCGTCGGACCTCCGGGTCCGCCGAGGAACGTCCGGGCTCCACAGGGCAAGGTGATGGCTAACGGCCACCCGGGGTGACCCGCGGGACAGTGCCACAGAGAGAAGACCGCCCACCGGTCCGCCGGTGGGTCAGGGTGAAACGGTGGTGTAAGAGACCACCAGCACGCCAGGCGACTGGCGTGGCTAGGTAAACCCCACCTGGAGCAAGACCAGACAGTGCGTGCTCGAGGGCTGCCCGCCCGAGCGCACGGGTAGGTCGCTGGAGGCGGTCGGCAACGGCCGTCGTAGATGGATGGCCGCCACCTCCGCAGTGCCGGTGACGGCGCGGAGGGACAGAACCCGGCGTACCGGCCGACTCATCCACTTCACTGGCGCTGACCTGCAGCCATGCGGTCAGCGGGCCGTGGTCGACCTCAGCCCGTCCTCAGCACCCAGCACGGCGTCGACCGCCGCCCGGGTGCGGTCCTCAGAGTCGGGCCGGAGTAGGTGTACGGGCCCGACCACTGATCGCTCGAGGAGGGTCAGGGATTTTGCGAATTCGTTACCTTCGGTGGCTTGCTCTGCTCGTAGAAACGGATACCGTGTCGCAGGCAGGCTACATCTCGCAGAATGATGACCAAAGGGAACTACCTCCATGCAGAAGCTCTACCGTACGCCCGCAGTTGCGGGACTCACCCTTGCTGCTTCGCTCCTCCTGGCGGGACCCTCATCCGCCGCTGACCTCGACTGCGCGGACTTCGCGTCCCAGGCTGCCGCTCAGGCCCATTACATGGCGAACCCGACTGACCCTGACGGGCTGGACGCGGACGATGACGGGGTCGCCTGTGAGAACTATTCGAGTTATTCAGACACCGCACGGAACGAGGTGCCTCTCGGCACCGTCGTCGACAACGGTGGGGATGACGACGATGACCAGGTGCCGACGCCTCCCCAGGGCGGTGTCGCCACAGGCGGCGGGTCCACCACCGGTGTCGAGCACGCCGGGCTGCTCGTCGCCGGCGGTCTCGCGCTGACGTTGGGCACCGGCGGTCTGGCAATGTCGGCGGCACGTCGCTCACGTCGCTGAGGTTCTCCTCCTACAACGCTCGTCAAGCGCCGCCACCTCGAAATGAAGGGGTGGCGGCGCTGGCGTGTCAAGTAGATTCGACCAGGCGGGCGAAAACGACCACGTTGTCCACATGCGCGTCCAGGTTCGCGTCGTACTCCCCGCTGCAGGTAATCAGCCGCAATTCAGGGGTCCGCGTGTTGCCATACACGATCGTTGTGGGGAAGTCATTCTTGGGAAAAGCGTCCATCGCGTACACCTGGAAGGTCGCCACGGATCCGTCCCTGCGAGACACCTCCACCACGTCTCCGGCCTCCAGAGCTCCCAGCTGGAAGAACACCGACGGGCCGAATCCGGTGCCCGTGACGTGACCTTCGATCACCGCGGGCCCGATCTCGCCAGGCGTCGGCGACCCGTCGAACCAGGCCGCCTCGTCGTAGCGGTCACCCGAGGGAACCTGCAACGTGCCGTCTGCATTGAGCCCCAACGCGTGCAGCGGTGAGCTCACCCCGATGGCCGGGATCTCGATCGAGAGGGGCACGGCCGGGGGCAGGGCGTCGACACCGGAGGAGGTCGTCGGTGTCGAACCGGTTGACGCAGTACCCGGCCGCACGGCTGCATCAGTTGAGTGCTGGTCTGCCGTGCTGGACCGTGGCGCTGAGGTCTGCGCTGCCGACAGGCTGAGAGAGCGATCCGGCACAGGCGGGTCACCCTGCTGCTGGAGCAGCCCCCAGCACACGAGCAGGACACCCGCCGTTGAGACCGCAGCCCACCCGAGAGGCCCGCTGCTGCTCCTGTCCCGATGCCGTCCCGCCATGGGCACAGTCTGCCAGCGCAATGACCCCTCCATGCCCGCTTGTGGACCACACCCCAAGGTGGCGCCCGTGACCGAGGTCCGTCCTCGCACGCTGGGAGCACCGGGCCGAGTGGCGACCCTCTGAGCACAACAGCGAGCCCGGGGGGACATGCCACAGCGCCCGTCCTCGGTCCTTGCTCAGGCCCCCTCGCAAAGACCGTCACGACCAATCACTGACCATCGGCATCAGTACAGGTCAGATTCGCTGTGCATCGGATCTCACGAGGTCACTGTCCCGTTGAGCCTTGACCCGGCGTACCGGCCGACTCATCCACCCACAGCAGCGGGGCTGTTCCCGCCGGGCACGACGCGCAGCTCCACGACGCGCCGCAGGATGTCCGCCGACTCGACCTCGACCTGGACGGTGCTGCCGAGCCCGGCGGTGCCGCGGGCGCGCTCCGAGACAGGTGGGTCGAGCAGCTGCACGACGACGCCCTTGTCGAAACCGTCGACGACGACCGCCTCGAAGTGCTCGCCGACCCGGTCCACGAGCACGGCCGCCTCGACGGCGCTGATGCACTGCCGGTCGACAGACTTGGTGCGCCGGTCGGCCTCGGCCATCAGGTCCGGCAGGGCCGGGAGCGCCTCGCGTGCCCAGGCGGGCACGTCCCGACCAGCGGCCAGCGCCTCGCACACCGCGAGACCGAACCGGTCGACGAGACGGCGCAGCGGGGCCGTGACGTGGGCGTAGGGCGCCGCGATGGCCGCCTGGACCCGCTGGTCCTCGGGCGGGAGCTCCCCGTCGAACGTGGTGTAGCCGGCTCCGCGGAAGAGCGCGGTCGCGGCGTTGACGATCGCGAGGTGCGCTGGATCGTTGCGGTCCAGGCCGCGCAGGAAGTCGCCGTAGCGCATGTCCTGCGGCCAGTCGGACCCCAGCGCACGGACCTCGCGGCGGAAGCGGGCGACGGACTGGGGGGTGGCCTCGGGCATCGTCCGCAGGATGCCGACCCCGCCCTCGAGCATGAGGGCGGCGGCAGCCATGCCGGTGAGCAGCGAGATCTGGGCGTTCCAGTCCTCGGCGGGCAGCAGCGGGCGCAGCCGGAGGTGATAGTGCCCCTCGTCGTCGACGTGCACCTCCTGCTCGGGCATCGGCAGGCTGGCGCCACCCCGTGCGGACTCGCGGGCGATGCGCTGCTCGCCAACCTCCTGCAGGAGCATCAGGGTGCCCTCACCCTGGCCGCCGTCGACCAGCTCCTGCACCTCCGCATAGGTGTAGCGGCGCTCTGAACGCACCATGGCGCGGTAGAGGTCGGCGGTGCCCCGCTCCCCCTCGGCGGTCAGCCGCAGGTCCCAGACGTAGGCGGGACGCACCACGGCGGGGAGCAGGCTCGCGGCGTCCTCGCTGAGCGCCGACGGGTGCAGCGGGACCCGCGTGTCCGGGCAGTAGACGGTCATCCCGCGCAGGCGGACCTCGGCGTCCAGCGCCCCGCCCTCGACGAGGAAGGACGGCACGTCGGCGATCGCGTAGCGCACCCGGTAGCCGTCACCGTCGCGCTCGATGTGCACGGCCTGGTCGAGGTCCATCGAGCCAGGCGGGTCGATGGTCACGAACGGGACGGTGGTCTCGTCGCGCTCGGGCAGGTCGGGCGCGGCCATGGAGCGCTCGACCTCGGCCAGCACCTCCGGCGGGAACTCGGTCCGGACCTTTTCCTCCTGCCGGACCAGGGCGAAGGCCCGGTCCAGCAGCCGGCCGGTCTCAGAGCTCGGGGACGGACCGCTCAGGCGGGTCGCACGCTGCACCATGGCGGCCACCCTACGTGCCCTACCCTGCCTGTCGTGATCATCCTCCTGCCGCCCTCGGAGACCAAGGCCACGCGCGCGCGGGGGAGCGCGCTGCGTCCCGAGACCCTCTCGTCCCCCGCCCTGGCGGCCTCCCGCGCCACCGTGGCGAGCGCCCTGGCCGAGGTCAGCGGACAGCCGGACGCCGCCGCGGTGCTGGGGGTCAGCCCGTTGCTGCTTGAGGAGATCGCCCGCAACACCCACCTGCTCACCGCCCCGACGCTCCCCGCGCGCGAGCTCTACACCGGCGTCCTCTACGACGCGCTCGACCTCGCCTCGCTCGACCCGGCCCCGGCCCGTCGCGCCACCCGGCGTCTCGTCGTGGTCTCCGCGCTCTACGGGGCCGTGCGGATGACCGACCGGCTGGCGCCCTACCGGCTCTCGATGTCGGTGAACCTGCCGGGTGTCGGCCCGCTGGCCGGGTTCTGGCGACCGGAGCTGGAGCCGGTCCTGGCCGAGCTGGCTGGCCGCGGCCTGGTCGTGGACTGCCGGTCCAGCACGTATGCCGCGGCCTGGGTCCCGCAGGGGGAGCTCACGAGGCGCTGGGTGACGGTGCGGGTCCCGGGTGCCACCCACACGGCCAAGCACACCCGGGGTCTCGTCGCCCGCGCGCTGTGCCAGGACGCCTCGGACCCCCGCCGGCCCCAGGCCCTGCCGGAGATCCTGGGCGACCGCTTCTCCGTGGAACTGCTGGAGCCGGAGCGCGCCGGGCGGCCCTGGGCCCTGGAGGTCCGGTCGCGCTGAGGACCGCGCCGGGGCGTCCGCGGACAGGCCGCCGACGTGCCGGTCACTCCAGCGACGAGTCCACGATCGTCACCTCGGCCGAGCCCGCTCGCGATACCTCGCCCGCGGGGTCGTAGAGGTGGTGGGTGTCGTTGACGAAGGCGACCTGGGCACCGCCGTCGGGCCAGACCTCCAGCGCCGTGAGCGATGCCGGCGCGGTCGCCACGGACCACCCTCGACTCGCGTCGATGCCGAGGACGCGACCAAGCACCGACATGAGCACGACCCGGTGGGTGGCCACCACCACGGTGCCGCCCCGGGTGAGCGCCCGGCTCAGGGCGACGCCCACACGGGCGTCGAGCGCAGTGCGCGTCTCGCCGCCGGGCGGCGCGAAGTCGGGGTCGTTGCGCAGCCTCAGCAGCTGCGCCCCCTGGGTCCGGACCAGGTCGCCCATCGCCTCGCCGTCCCACGCCCCGAAGCCCTGCTCGTCCCAGTCCCGGTCCTCCTCGCGACGCACCCCGAGGTGGTCCGCCAGGACCTGGCCGGTCTGCCGCGCACGCTGCAGGGACGAGGAGACGACGGACAGCGGCGCCGGCCCCGAGCGCTCGACGAGCCTCTGGACGGCGCCCGCCGCCGCCCTGGCCTGGGCCATCCCGGTGGCGTTGAGCGAGGGGTCGGCTCCCCCGCGGCCGTCCAGCCGGTGGGTGAGGGTGAAGTCGGTGACGCCGTGGCGCACCAGGATCAGCCGGGTCTGGCCGTGGAGGGTCGGCACCGTCTCGTCCGAGACGTAGACCTCGCTGAGCGGGACACGGGCCTCCCCGAAGGTGGGCCGGTCGGGAGCCTCGCCAGGGTCGCCGCGGTGCTGCCGGGGAGGCTCGCCACCACCCTCGCCCGACCCGACCTCCGCGACGTGGTCACGCCTCACCGTCCGACCGTCCATGCCGTCGTTGGACAGTGCGTCAGCGGCACCGTTGCGCTCCCGCGGGATCCACGTGAACTCGACCGAGCCGCCGGCGGACTGGACCCGGTCCACCAGCCGGCGTGCCTGCAGCGCCAGGCGGCGCATGTCCTCGTGCTTGATCTTCCAGCGGCCGCACATCTGCTCCACGACCAGCTTGGAGTCCATCCTGACCTCGATCATCGCGTCGGTGGCGAGGTCCAGGTCCAGGACCGCCTCGAGACCGGCGATGAGCCCCTCGTACTCCGCGACGTTGTTCGACGCCCGGCCCAGCGGAGCTGCGCGCTCGGCCAGGAGGGCGCCGGAGCGCGCGTCCCGCACGAGCGCTCCGTACCCTGCCACCCCGGGGTTGCCGCGCGAGCCCCCGTCCGCCTCGACCACCAGGGCGGGGGGCAGGCTCACAGGCCGGACTCCTCGGTCCGGACCAGGATCCGCCCGCACTCCTCGCAGCGCAGCACCTCGTCCTCGGCGGCGGCGGCCACCCGCCCACGCTCCACCGCGTTCATCTCCAGTCGGCACCCGCCGCAGCGGCGCTGCACGAGCGCCGCGGCCCCGGTGCCTCGCTGGGCACGGATCCGCTCGTAGAGGGCGACGAGCTCGTCGGACAGGTCGGCGACGACCGCGTCGCGACCGGACGCCACGGTCTCGCGCTCGGCCCTCACCACGGCGAGCTTCTCGTCGCGCGCCGTCCGCAGCTGAGCCAGCTGGGCGCCGTGCCCGTCGCGCACGCGGGCCGCCCCCTGCGCCTCCGCCTGCGCCGCCTCGACGCGCTCCATCACCTCGAGCTCCTCGTCCTCGAGCACCGCCTGGCGGCGGGCGAGGGACGCGAGCTCGTGCTGCAGCCCCTGCAGGGACTTGGACGTGCCGGTGCCGGCGTCGAGCCGGGTCTGGTCGCGGGCGGCACGGTCGCGCACCTGCTGCACGGCAGCGTCGGCCCGGGCGACCTCACGCTGGAGGTCGCTGAGCGCGGTCTCGGTGCGGACGACCTCGGCGTCGAGGTCGTCGGCCTGCTTCTCGAGCCGGGCGATGTCGGTCAGCTCAGGCAGGCTGCGGGCCTGGTGGTCGAGCTGGGTCAGCCGGGTGTCGAGCGCGAGCAGGTCGAGGAGTCGGGCCTGCACGTGCGGGGAAGCCTTCACGGCATACCTCCTGCGTCGGTGGGTGGTTGCGCGCCGACCACGAAGTCCCAGGGGTCGGTGCGCACGGTGGAGATCTCGACGGTCACGCTATCCGGCAGCCGTCGCACAAGAAGGTCCCGCAGGCCGGGCAGCCACAGCCACTCGCTGGCCCAGTGACCGGCGTCGAGCAGGTAGGGCGTGCCGGTGCCGCCCGCGCGCGCCGCCGCCCGGGCCTCCTCCCGCGCCTCCAGGGCGGGGTGGTGGCGCAGGTCGGCGGTCACGTAGACGTCGGCACCGCTGCGGCGCACGGCGTCGAACGCCGAGTCGCCCGCCCCCCCGAGCACGGCGACGCGGCGGACGGGGGCGTCGGGCGGACCGCTCGCCCGCAGCCCGCCCGCCGACGGCGGCAGCGCGGCGTGGAGCGTCCGCGCCAGGCCGGCGAGCGTGGTCGGGGTGGGGAGGTCGCCGACGCGTCCGAGCTCCTGGCCCTCGCTCAGCTCCAGCGCCTCGGTGACGACCAGGCCGGAGGCGGCCGCCAGCGCCTGCCCCACGCCGGGGTCTGCCACGTCGGCGTTGGTGTGGGCGCAGTAGAGGGCGACATCGTTCACGACGAGGTCGGTGACGGCGGCGCCCTTGGCGGTCGTCGTCGCGACCGAGTGGACGCCGCGCAGCAGCAGCGGGTGGTGGGTGACGACGAGGTCGGCCCCGGTGGAGACGGCCTCGGCGATCACGTCCAGGGTCGGGTCGACGGCCAGCAGGACACGGCGGACCGGCTGCTCGGGGTCGCCCGCGGCGAGCCCGACCCGGTCCCAGGACTGCGCCGTGTCGGGCGGGTACAGGGCCTCGAGCACGGCCACGACGTCGCGCAGACGTGCCGGGGCACCTGCCTGCTCGGACATGCCGTCCTTCCCGTCCGCTGCTGCTGTCCACGTGGGCCCGGCCGGGCTCGAACCGACGACCTACGCGGTGTAAACGCGGCGCTCTACCAACTGAGCTACAGGCCCTGGGCCGCCCATTGTGCCAGCCCGCCGCAGGTGGTCGACACCTAGGAGGGGGTGGGTCCCGAGAGCTCGCGGACCGCCTCGTGGAGCAGCCCGATCGGGCGGGTCTCGGCCTCGCCGTGGACGAGGCTCCAGCGCACCGTCAGGTCGGGCGCGACGAGGAAGGTGCCGCGCGCGGCCGTCCCGGACGCCTCGTCCAGGACGCCGTAGGCGCGGCTGACCTCGCCGTGCGGCCAGAAGTCGGACAGGAGCGGGAATCGGTAGCCCTCGATCGCGGCCCACGTCTTCAGCGCCGGGACGGGGTCGCAGGAGACGGCGTGGACCTGGACGCGCTCGTTGGCGAACTCGTCGATGGACAGCTGCACCTCCAGCAGCTCCCCGGTGCAGATCGAGGAGAAGGCGAAGGGGAAGAAGACCAGCAGGGCGTGCCGGTCCGCGACGGCCTCGGAGAGGGTGAGGGGGTCGCCGTACTGGTCGGGCAGGGTGAAGTCCGGGGCGCGCGACCCGACCTCGATGCTCACCGTCGTCCCACCAGCCGCTGGCCGACCCACTCGCCCAGCGGCACCCCGCCGGAGGCGGCGAGCGAGCAGGTGGTGCAGGCCTCCTGGACGTCGAAGGCCTGGACGCGGTCGTCGCGGCCGGTGCCGGGGGTGAGCAGGGCGATGAAGCCGCCCTCCTCCATGGTGGTGAGGGCGTCGACCAGCTCGTCGGCCAGGTCGCCGTCGCCGTCGCGCCACCACAGCAGCACCACGTCCACGACCCCGTCGTAGTCCTCGTCCTCGAGCGGGCCCTCGACGAGGGACTCGACGGTGGACCGGAAGTCCTCGTCGACGTCGTCGTCGTAGCCGTACTCGATGACGATCTGGCCAGGTCCGAAGCCGAGCCTCCGGCCCGGTCCCGCCAGTCGGTCGGCGTCGCTCACGTCTGTGCTCACGTTCCTCTCGCTGCTCATGGTGGGCCCTACACAACTAGAGGGTGGGGCCCCTTGTAAAGGCCGGGGCCCGGGAGAGGGCCCCGGCGGCGACCGCCCGACCACGGGCAGGCCCACCGTGACAGACTGAGCGCGTCACCTCGTGTTGAAAGGACATACCTGATGTCACCGGAGCGTCCCGTCGGTCCCATCCTCAACGGCCTTCCCAGCCAGGTCCCCGACACGGACCCCGAAGAGACCCAGGAATGGCTCGACTCCCTCGACGGTGCGATCGACGCCGGCGGTCGCCAGCGTGCGCGCTACCTCATGCTGCGCATGCTGGAGCGGGCCCGCGACTCGCAGGTCGGTCTGCCCTCCCTCACCACGACCGACTACATCAACACCATCCCGCCGGAGCGGGAGCCCTGGTTCCCCGGCGACGAGGACATGGAGCGCCGCTACCGGGCCTGGATCCGCTGGAACGCCGCGGTCATGGTGCACCGCGCCCAGCACCCCGACATCTCCGTCGGCGGCCACATCTCGACCTACGCCTCCATCTCCACCCTGTGGGAGGTCGGCTTCAACCACTTCTGGCGCGGTCGCGACCACGAGGGCGGCGGGGACCAGCTGTTCTTCCAGGGCCACGCCTCCCCGGGCATCTACGCCCGTGCCTTCCTCGAGGGCCGTCTGACCGAGGACGACCTCAACGGGTTCCGTCAGGAGAAGAGCAAGGGCCTGCTCGAGGGTGTCTCCCCGATGCCGTCCTACCCCCACCCGCGGAGCATGCCGGACTTCTGGCAGTTCCCCACGGTGTCGATGGGGCTGGGCCCCATGAACGCCATCTACCAGGCCGCGTTCAACAAGTACCTCCACAACCGCGGGGTCAAGGACACCAGCCAGCAGCACGTCTGGGCCTTCCTCGGCGACGGCGAGATGGACGAGCCCGAGTCGCGCGGCCTGCTGCAGGTTGCGGCCAACGACGAGCTCGACAACCTCACCTTCGTCGTCAACTGCAACCTGCAGCGCCTCGACGGGCCGGTGCGCGGCAACGGCAAGATCGTGCAGGAGCTGGAGAGCTTCTTCCGCGGCGCCGGCTGGAACGTCATCAAGGTCCTGTGGGGCCGCGGCTGGGACGAGCTCATCGCCAAGGACACCTCCGGCGCGCTGGTCAACCTGATGAACTCCACCCCCGACGGCGACTTCCAGACCTTCCGCGCCAACGACGGTGCGTTCATCCGCGACCACTTCTTCGGGCGCGACCCGCGCACCAAGGAGATGGTCAAGGACTGGTCCGACGAGGACGTCTGGTGGAAGCTCAAGAGGGGCGGTCACGACTACCGCAAGGTCTACGCCGCCTACGCCTCCGCGCTCGCCCACACCGGCCAGCCGACGGTCATCCTGGCGCACACGATCAAGGGCTACAGCCTTGGCACCCACTTCGCCGGTCGCAACGCCACGCACCAGATGAAGAAGCTCACCCTCGACGACCTCAAGGGCTTCCGCGACAGCCTCAAGATCCCGATCACCGACGAGCAGCTCGAGGCAGACCCCTACACCCCGCCCTTCTACCACCCGGGCGAGGACGACGACGCGATCCAGTACATGAAGGAGCGCCGCCGCAAGCTGGGCGGCTACCTGCCCCGGCGCGACCCGGGCAGCGCCAGCCAGCTCGCGCTTCCGGACCGCAAGATCTACGACGTCGCCAAGAAGGGGTCGGGCAAGCAGCAGGTCGCCACCACGATGGCGCTGGTGCGCATCTTCAAGGAGTGGATGCGCGACAAGGACTTCGGCAAGCACCTGGTGCCGATCATCCCGGACGAGGCGCGCACGTTCGGGATGGACAGCTTCTTCCCCACGGCCAAGATCTACAACGTCCACGGGCAGAACTACACCTCCGTCGACGCCGACCTCATGCTCGCCTACAAGGAGTCGACGAGCGGCCAGATCTGGCACGTGGGGATCAACGAGGGCGGCTCCGTCGCGGCGTTCACCGCGGCAGGGAGCTCCTACGACACCCACTCGGTCCCCATGGTGCCGTTCTACATCTTCTACTCGATGTTCGGCTTCCAGCGCACCGGTGACGGCATCTGGGCCGCCGCCGACCAGCTGGCCCGGGGCTTCATGATCGGTGCCACCGCCGGGCGCACCACGCTCACCGGCGAAGGGTTGCAGCACGCGGACGGCCACTCGCCGATCCTGGCGGCCACCAACCCGGCCTGCATCGCCTACGACCCGGCCTACGCCTACGAGCTCGCCCACATCCTGCCCGACGGCCTGGACCGGATGTACGGCGAGAACCCCGAGGACGTCTTCTACTACATCACCGTCTACAACGAGCCGATGAGCCAGCCGGCCGAGCCGGCGGACGTGGACGTCGAGGGCATCCTGCAGGGCATGCACCGGATCAAGACGGGCGAGAGCTCGGGCGAGGGTCGCCACGTCCGGCTCCTGGCCTCCGGCGTCGGCGTCCCGTGGGCGCTCGAGGCCGAGCAGCTCCTCCGTGAGGACTGGGGCGTCAGCGCCGACGTGTGGTCGGTCACCTCCTGGTCCGAGCTGCGCCGCGAGGCGATGGCCTGCGACGACGACGCCTTCCTGCACCCCGACAAGGAGCGGCGGGTCCCCTACGTCACCCGACGCCTCTCCGAGGGCAGCGGCCCCGTGGTCGCCACCAGCGACTTCATGCGTCAGGTCCAGGACCAGATCGCCCCGTGGGTCCCGGAGGACTACTTCGCGCTCGGGGCGGACGGCTTCGGCTTCGCCGACACCCGGGCGGCCGCCCGCCGGTTCTTCCACATCGACGGCCCGTCGATGGCCGTCAAGGCCCTGCAGATGCTGGCCGACCGCGGCGAGCTGGACCCCCAGGTCCCGCGGGAGGCAGCGGAGAAGTACCGCCTGCTGGACGTCCGGGCTGGCCGCTCCGGCAACGCGGGCGGCGACGCCTGAGCCACCCGAACCGCACGGGCCGAGGGGGGGGGGAACCCCCCCAGTGCCGCCCCCCCCCCCCGCCCCCCCCTC
>NZ_JBJFZS010000016.1:0-161317 GCF_045032595.1 Ornithinimicrobium jinqii | reverse complement strand
CCGCACGGGCCGAGGGCGCGGCACCCCATCCGGGTGCCGCGCCCTCGGCATACCCGGTCCGACCCCGGTCAGCCCTTCTCGAGGTGACGGTCGCGCACCGCGACCCCGACGTCCGGGTGGTCGGTGAAGAACCCGTCCACCCCCGCTTCCAGGTATGCCGTGAGCTCGGCGTCGAGCCGCCCGTGCGCCTCGGGCGCGGTGCCGGTGCGCAGGTCGCGCGGGAGAAAGACGTTCTCCGCGCGGAAGGTCCAGGGGTGCACGAGCAGCCCGGCCTCATGGGCCTGGGCCAGCAGCGGGGTGACCCGCCCCAGGGCGTCGTCCGACGTGCGGTCGAGCACCATCCTCTTGTCCGGCCCGATCGCGTCGACGTCGCCGCGCAGCGCCCGCAGCCCCACCGGCGTCAGCAGCTCGCGGCAGGTCTGCGGCGTCCCGGCCGCCACGAGGTCGTGGGGCACCTCGTCCCAGCCTGCGGCCAGCAGCACCTGGCGCACCCGTGCGCCGAGCCCGTGCCGCAGCCGCCGCAGGCCGGTCGGCTCGAAGGACTGGACGAAGGCCGGGGCCCGAGGGTCGTCCAGACCCGCTGCGCGCAGCGCCTCCAGCAGCGGCTCCTCCAGGGGCAGCCCGAGGGACGCGAAGTGAGTGGGGTGCTTGGTCTCGACGTAGACGCCGATCTCGCGCCCCAGCTCCTCGGACAGCCGGGCACGCAGCACGAGCAGCTCGGCGAGGGTCGGCACGGCATGGTCACGGTCGTGCGCGGCGCTGGCGGGGCGCAGGTGCGGGAGCCGCTCCACCGCGCGCAGGGTCCGCAGCTCGGCGAGGGTCAGGTCCTCGGTGAACCAGCCGGTGACCTCGACGCCGTCGACCGTCCGCGTCGTGCGCCGGTGAGCGAGCTCCGGGCGGGTGGCGACGTCGGTCGTGCCCGAGATCTCGTTCTCGTGCCGCACGACGAGGACGCCGTCACGCGTCGCCACCACGTCCGGCTCGAGGAGATCGGCACCCTGCCGGGCCGCCAGCTCGTAGGCGGCCAGGGTGTGCTCCGGGAGGTAGCCGCAGGCGCCGCGGTGGGCGATGACGACGGGCGTGCGCACGGGGGCCAAGGTAGCGGCCCCATCGGGAAGCACCCGACCGGGCACTAGGCTGCGTGGATGCCCCGGTCCGACGCCGCCCCCGACGCCGTGCCCACGGTCGAGGCGCTCCCGCGTCGCGCCGGTGAGCTGGCTACCCGTGCGACACAACGGATGTCGGCGGAGCACACCTGGTTCCGGATGCTGCGCCCGGACGACCGTTCCTGGGTCTCGCTCGTCGCGCAGGCGGGCATCAGCGCCCTGCTCAGCTGGTATGCCGAGGGCGCCCCGGACAACGTCGTCTCCGGCGAGGTCTTCGCGACCGCGCCGCGCAGCCTGGCCCAGACCATCTCCCTGCGGCAGGCGCTCGAGCTGACCCGCACCGCGATCGCGACCGTCGAGGACGCGGTGCCCGAGCTCGTGCCGGCGGAGGAGCAGGCTGCCCTGCGCGAGGCGGTGCTGCGCTACTCCCGCGACGTGGCGTTCGCCGCGGCCGCCGTCTACGCAGGCGCTGCCGAGCAGCGTGGGGGTTGGGACGCCCGGCTCGAGTCGCTGGTCGTGCACGCGGTCGTGCGGGGCGAGGCCGACGACACCCTGGCCTCGCGTGCGGCTGAGCTGGGCTGGGAGGACGTGGCCGAGGTCGCGGTGGTGGTCGGTTCGATGCCGGAAGGAGACTCCGGTCCCGCGCTCACCAGCCTCCGCGAGGGGGCCCGGTCGCTGGGGAGGGAGTCGCTCACGGCCGTCCAGGGTCACCGGCTCGTCTGCATCCTCGGAGGTTCGACCGACCCGGTCGCCGACGCGACCCGGTTGGCGGCCCACTTCGGCCCCGGTCCGGTGGTGGTGGGTCCCCGCGTCCCCCACCTCTTCGCCGCCGGCCGCAGCGCCCGGGCAGCCCTCTCCGGGTGCGACGCCGCGCGTGCCTGGGCGACGGCTCCCCGACCGGTCGCCGCCGACGAGCTGCTGCCCGAGCGGGCCCTGCTCGGCGAGCAGCGGGCGCGACGGGCGCTCGTCGACCGCGTCTACCGCCCGCTGCGCGACCATCCCTCGCCGTTGCTCGAGACGGTGCAGGCCTACCTCGACAACGGCACCGCCCTGGAGGCGACCGCCCGCGAGCTCTTCCTGCACCCCAACACAGTGCGCTACCGGTTGCGCCGGGTCGGCGACCTCGTCGGCCTGGACCCTCAGGTCCCCCGTGACCGGTGGGTGCTGCAGGTCGCGCTCGCGCTCGGTCGGATGGTGGACCAGCCACGTCCGTGGCGCAGCGCGCGGTGACCCGTCCGGGCGGCGAGCGTCATATCCCTCGGGGTGGGGCTCTTTGGAGGTTTCCTACAAAGGATGGTGGCCCTTCTGGTGGGGATCGCCGACGTCGACTGGAGGTTTCCACCGGCAGAGTGAGGGGGTGCTTGTGATCGTCGCGCCCGGACAGGGCTCCCAGACCCCCGGTTTCCTCGCCCCCTGGCTCGAGCTGCCGGGCTTTCGCGACCGCATGGGGTGGCTCTCCGCCGTCGCCGGGCTGGACCTCGTCGCCCACGGCACGACCTCCGACGCGGACACCATCCGGGACACCGCCGTCGCGCAGCCCCTCATCGTCGCCTCCGGGCTCGTATCGCTGCTCTCGCTCTTCGCGCACCCGGCCGACGGCTTCCGGGTCGTCGGCGGCGGGGCCGGACACTCCGTGGGCGAGATCACCGCCGCCTCGGCCGCCGGCGTGCTGTCCGCCGAGCAGGCGATGGTCTTCGTCCGCGAGCGCGGCAGGGGCATGGCCGAGGCGTCGGCCGTCACCCCCACCGGCATGAGCGCCGTCGTCGGGGGCGACCCGCAGGAGGTCGCCGCCGCCCTCGAGCGTCACGGCCTCACCGCCGCCAACGCCAACGGTGCCGGGCAGGTGGTCGCCGCCGGGACGCGTGAGCAGCTCGACGAGCTCCGCGACGACGCACCGGCTCGCGCCCGCGTCATTCCGCTGCAGGTGGCCGGCGCCTTCCACACCCACCACATGCAGCCTGCCGTCGACCGGCTGGCGGGCTACGCCCGGGCCATCTCGACGCGCGACCCGCGGCTGCCGCTGGTGTCCAACGCCGACGGTGCCGTCGTGCAGAGCGGCCGCGAGGTGCTCGACCGCCTCGTCAGTCAGGTCTCCAGCCCGGTGCGCTGGGACCTGACGATGCAGACCTTCGCCGACATGGGTGTCACCGGGCTCATCGAGATCCCGCCCGCGGGCACCCTCGTGGGCCTGGCCAAGCGCGGGCTGCCCGGCGTCGAGACCCTCGCCCTGAAGACGCCGGACGACGTCGAGGCCGCGCGCCGGATGATCCGCGAGCACGGCGCCGGCCACCAGGACGAGCCGATGCAGCCGGCCTGGATGGTCGTCGTCTCCCCGGCCAAGGGCATGGTCGAACGGTCGGTGGCCGTGGACGACCACGTCGCCGCCGGCCAGCCGGTCGCCACCGTCGCCGGCCTGCGCGAGCAGGTGCCGGTCCCCTCCCCGCATGCCGGCCGGGCCGTCGAGTGGCTCGTCGAGCCCGGCGACCCCGTGAGCCCAGGCCAGCCCCTGCTCCGCCTCTACCCCCAGGAGGACTCCCTGTGACCGAGCGACCCACCCTCACCGTCCCTGCATCCCTGCGGCACGCCCGCATCCACGGCCTGGGGGGCTACCGGCCCGAGCGCGTCGTCCCCAACTCCGAGATCGTCGACCTCATCGACTCCTCCGACGAGTGGATCCAGCAGCGGTCGGGCATCGTGACCCGCCACCGGGCCCGCGCGGACGAGACGGTCGTCGACATGGCCGAGGCGGCCTCCCGCGAGGCGCTGCAGGCCGCCGGGGTGGAGCCGGGTCAGATCGGCGCGGTCATCGTGGCGACGGTCTCCCACCCCTACCAGACGCCCGCCGCCGCCCCGATCCTCGGGCACCGCCTCGGCATCCCCAACCCGGCCGCCTTCGACATCTCGGCGGCCTGCGCGGGCTACTGCTACGCGATCTCGCTGGCCAACGACATGGTCCGGGCGGGGACCACCGACTACGTCCTCGTCGTCGGCGTCGAGAAGCTCTCGGACTTCACCGACAAGCACGACCGGGGCAGCGCGTTCATCTTCGGCGACGGGGCAGGCGCCGCGGTGGTCGGCGTGTCCGACTTCCCGGGCATCGGGCCGACTCTCTGGGGCAGCCTCGGCGACCAGGCCGACGCCATCACCCAGCGCGAGGCCTGGACCGACCTGCGCCCCGTGATGGAGGACCCGGAGCGCACGGACCCGGTCCGTTGGCCCTCCATCGTCATGCAGGGGCAGACGGTCTTCCGCTGGGCGGTGTTCTCCATGGCCCAGGTGGCCGTGGAGACCCTCGAGGCCGCGGGTGTGACGGCCGAGCAGCTGGACGCCTTCGTCCCGCACCAGGCCAACATGCGCATCACCGACGCCATGATCAAGACGCTCAAGCTCCCGCCGCACGTGCCGGTCGCCCGCGACATCGCCGAGACCGGCAACACCTCGGCCGCGTCGGTCCCGCTGGCGATGTCGCGCATGCTGGCCGAGGGTGAGGCGAAGCACGGCGGGCTCGCCCTGCAGATCGGGTTCGGCGCCGGGCTGGTCTATGCGGCCCAGGTCGTCGTGATGCCGTAGTCCCCCCAAGTTCCCGGGGCCCGGCGGGTGCAGAAGTCCGGGTCGGCCCAACCGCACACCGAATGGAGAACACAATGGCCATGAGCGAGCAGGAGATCCTTGCGGGTCTCGCCGAGATCGTCAACGAGGAGACCGGGCTGGAGCCGGAGGAGGTCCAGATGGACAAGTCCTTCACCGACGACCTCGACATCGACTCCCTCTCGATGATGACCATCGTCGTCAACGCCGAGGACAAGTTCGGCGTCCGCATCCCCGACGACGAGGTCAAGAACCTCACCCACGTCAAGGACGCGGTGACCTACATCGCGAACAACCAGGGCTGACCCGCTGGTCCGGCGCGGGCGTCCGCTCCCGCGCCGGACCGCACCGGTCCTCCCCCGGACCCCCACCACATACCCCCGCCCCGGCGCGCCCAACCTGAGACCGCGCCGTCCGACCCCCGGAGGCCGAGCAGATGCCCACCCCGAACCAGACTCCCCGCCGCGTCGTCGTGACCGGGCTGGGTGCCACCACGCCTGTCGGCGGCACCGCCCCGGAGACGTGGGAGGCCATCCTGGCCGGCCGCTCCGGCGTCCGCACGCTCACCCAGGACTGGGTCGCCGAGCACGAGCTGCCCGTGACCTTCGCCGGACAGCTGCACACGAGCACCGACCAGGTCCTGACCAAGGTGGAGATCCGACGCAACGACCCCTCGGGGCAGTACGCCCTCGTCGCAGCCCGCGAGGCGTGGGCCGACGCCGGCTCGCCCGAGGTCGAGCCCGAGCGCCTGGGCGTGGCCATCGGCTCCGGCATCGGCGGGGTCTGGACCCTGCTGGACCAGTGGGAGAACCTGCGCACCCGCGGACCCCGGCGCGTCTTCCCGCTCACCGTCCCCATGCTCATGCCGAACGGACCGGCCGCCGCGGTGTCCCTCGACCTCACCGCCCGGGCCGGGGCCCACTGCCCCGTGAGCGCCTGCGCCTCCGGCGCCGAGGGTATGGGGCTCGCGCTCAACATGATCCGCAACGGCCGTGCCGACGTCATGGTTTGCGGGGGCACCGAGGCGGCCATCCACGCCCTGCCCATCGCGGCCTTCGCCTCGATGACGGCGCTGTCCAACCGCAACGACGACCCCGCAGCCGCCTCCCGCCCCTACGACATCGACCGCGACGGGTTCGTCATGGGCGAGGGCGCCGGGATCATGGTGCTGGAGTCCGAGGAGCACGCGCTCGCCCGCGGGGCGCGGATCTACGCCGAGATCGCCGGCGTCGGCATGTCAAGCGACGCCTACCACATCACGGCCGGCGAGCCCGAGGGCGCAGGCGCGGCGCGAGCGATGGAGGAGGCCGTCAGGGACGCCGGCCTGACCATGCGCGACGTCGTCCACATCAACGCGCACGCCACCTCCACGCCCGTCGGCGACCTGGCCGAGACGAAGGCCATCCGACGCGCCTTCGGCGATCACGCCGACGACATCGCCGTGACCGCCACCAAGTCGATGACCGGGCACCTGCTCGGCGCGGCCGGTGCGCTCGAGGCCGTGCTCACCGTGCTGGCGCTGCACGAGCGCACGGTCCCGGCGACGATCAACCTCGACAACAAGGACCCGCAGATCGACCTCGACGTCGTCACCGGCGGCCCCCGTCGGCTGGCGTCGGGCGACCTCGCCGCCGTCAACAACTCCTTCGGGTTCGGCGGGGTCAACGTGGCCCTGGCCTTCCGGAGCCACGGGTGACCGCTCGGTCCCCGAGCACCTCGTCCGTCCAGGCGGCCGCCGCCGCGTCGGACCGTGTCCGGCTGCCCAAGGACCAGGACCCACGCAACCCCCGGACGCGGATCGCTGCCTTCGTCGACGGCGGCAGCCTGGAGCTGCTGACCCCCGAGGACGGCTCCGGCTTCCTCGCGACCACCGGCACGGTGGACGGGACGCCGGTCGTGGTCTTCTGCTCCGACGCCACCATCCAGGGTGGGGCCATGGGGGTGGAGGGCTGCCAGGTGATCCTCCGGGCGTACGAGCGCGCGCTGCGGGACGAGGTCCCGGTCGTGGGCCTGTGGCACTCCGGCGGCGCCCGCCTGGCCGAGGGCGTGGTCTCGCTGCACGCCGTCGGGGAGGTGTTCGCGATCATGACGCGCGCCTCGGGCGTGGTCCCGCAGATCTCGATCGTGCTCGGTGCCGCGGCCGGCGGTGCCGCCTACGGTCCCGCCCTGACCGACATCGTGATCCTCGGCCCCGACGGGCGGGTCTTCGTCACCGGCCCCGACGTCGTGCGCTCGGTCACCGGGGAGGCGGTCGACGCCCTTCGCCTCGGTGGGCCTGAGCCGCACGGACGGCGCTCGGGCGTCGTGCACGTCGTCACCGAGACCAACGACGAGGCCTACGCGCGCGGCCGACTGCTGTGCACGCTGCTCGCCTTCCCCAGCCAGGGTGAGCTGGACCCTGCGGCGGTCGCCGACCGCGACCTGGCCGCGACGTTCCCGGAGTCGCCCCGGCGCGCCTACGACGTCCATCCGCTGGTCGACGACGTCTTCGACGAGGCCTCACCCGGGGCCAGCATCGAGCTCTTCCCCCGGTGGGCACCGAACATCGTGACCTCGCTGGGACGCCTCGGCGGTCGCACGGTCGGGGTCGTCGCCAACAACCCGATGCGGCTGGGCGGCTGCCTGGACTCGACCTCGGCCGAGAAGGCCGCTCGCTTCGTGCGCATGTGCGACTCCTTCGGCGTGCCACTGGTGGTCCTGGTCGACGTGCCGGGCTACCTGCCCGGGGTCGGGCAGGAGTGGGACGGCGTCGTCCGACGCGGCGCGAAGCTGCTCCACGCCTTCGCCGAGGCGGTGGTCCCGCGTGTCACCCTGGTGACGCGCAAGACCTACGGGGGCGCCTACATCGCCATGAACGCCCGGTCGCTCGGCGCCACGCGGGTCTTCGCTTGGCCCGGCGCCGAGATCGCGGTCATGGGGCACGTGGCGGCGATCCGCATCCTGCACCGTCGGCGGCTCGCCGAGGTGGAGGAGACCGACCGACCCCGCGTGGAGCTGGAGCTGGCCGACGAGCACGCACGGCAGACCGGAGGTCTCGCCCGGGCCGTGGAGATCGGGGTCATCGACGAGGTCGTGGAGCCGCGGCTCACCAGGTCGGCGCTGGCACGCGCGATCGCCCGGGCCCCGCAGCGCCGCGGCCGGCACGGCAACATCCCGCTCTGACGGCCCGGTAGGCTCGCGCACCTCATGCACATCCTGCGCGTCGCCAACTTCGTCAGCCCGACCTCCGGAGGCATCAAGACGGCGCTGCGCGCCTGGGGCGAGCACTACCGCGCCCGCGGCCATCGCGTCTCCTTGATCATCCCCGGTCCCGGCCAGGAGATCACCGAAGAGTCCCAGGGGATGGTCTACCGCGTCCCGGCGACACCGATCCCCGGGGCCGGCTACTCCCTCATCTTCAACAGGCCCGGCATCTCGCGGCTGATGGACGCGATCGAGCCGGACGTCATCGAGGTCTCGGACCGCTCCACCACCCGCTGGATGGGTCGCTGGGCGCGGCGGCGGGGCATCGGCTCGACGATGATCAGCCACGAGCACATGACCGGCATCCTCGTACGCCGCACACCGGTCCCGGAGCGGCCGGCGGTCTGGATGGCCGACCTCATGAACACCCGGAGCGCGCACGACTACGACGCGATCGTGTGCCCGAGCCGGTTCGCCGCAGAGGAGTTCTTCCGCCGGGGCATTGACGCGCACGTCGTGCCACTGGGGGTGGACCTCGAGATCTTCTCCCCCGTGGTGGACGTCCACACGTACCGTGCGCCCGCCGAGGGTCAGCCGGTGCATCTCGTGCACTGCGGGCGCCTCAGCCCCGAGAAGCGCCCGGCGCTGTCCATCGAGACGGTGCGCGAGCTCATCCGCCGCGGGATGGACGTGCACATGACGGTCTTCGGTCACGGGCCGCTGCGCGCGGAGCTGATGGAGCGCGCCAGCGACCTGCCGGTGGTTTTCCACTCCTACATCACCGACCGCACCGAGCTTGCTGCCCGGATGGGTCGGGCGGACGTCGCGATCGCCCCCGGCCCGCTGGAGACCTTCGGCCTGGCCGCCCTGGAGGTGCTCGCCTGCGGGGTGCCGACGGTGTGTACGGACGAGGGAGCCCTGCAGGAGGTGGTCGGCGAGGGAGGGTACGTGGCACCCTCCACCCCGGCCGCGTTCGCCGACGGCGTGGAGGCCCTGCTGGCGCGCCCACAGGCCCACGCCCGGGCCCGGGCGCAGGCGGAGCGCTTCAACTGGGGCGCCTCGGCGGAGCGGATGCTCGCGATCCACGAGTCCGTCCACCGCACAGCCGCGGCCCGCCGAGCGGGCTAGTCGCCCTCGGGCGACAGGCGGGCGGGCGGGCGGGCGGGCGGGCGGGCGGGCGGGTCAGCCGACCTTGTGCATCCAGGTCGCGGGGGCGCCCTCGCCGGCGTGGCGGAACTGCTCCAGCTCGGCGTCCCACGAGGCGCCGAGCGCCCGGTCCAGCTCAGCGTGCAGCGTGGCCAGGCTCCCGGCGCTCTGCGCCACGATGGTCCGCAGCCGGTCCTCGTTGACCACGATGTCACCGTTGGCGGACACCCGGGCCTGGTGGATGCCCAGCGCAGGGGTGTGCGTCCACCGCATGCCGTCGTTGCCGCGGCTGGCTTCCTCGACGACCTCGTAGCGAAGGCCGTCCCAGCCGCGCATGGCGCTGGCGATGAGAGCGCCCGTGCCGGCCTCGCCGGTCCACGAGAACTCGGTGCGCATGGAACCCGCCTGGGCCGGCTGGGGGACCCAGTCGAGGCTCACTCGGGTGTCGAGGACCCCCTCGAGGGCCCAGGCGATGTGCGGGCACAGCGCGATGGGCGCGGAGTGGATGAACACCACTCCGCGGGTCATGACTCGGGGCATGACAGCGGACATCCTGGCCTCCTGTGTGGTGAGGGACGTCTTCCCCAACGCTCTCGACCACGCTCGGAGCCTTTGCGGCCACCGTGCACCTACTGTGCGGTTGTGGTCACAGTGTGCTCTCCTTTCACTCCAGTATCAAGTGGTGGGTCCCGCGACGCGTGCGCTCGCCCGTCCGCTATCGTCTGCGGTGTCCCCATAGCCCCCGCCTGCTCGCTCACGCGCCGTCCTGTGATGCGATGCAGGCCAAGGCCGGTCTTCCGGCCTTAGATCGCCACACCAGTCACATGAATCGCCAGAAGTCACGACACGCGCCAAAGATTTGGCCATTTCGTGATCGTTTCGTAACCTAGACGAAGTTGCGTACGCGTTCCCGTGCTTCCGAGCTCGTCCCAGCAGTCCCGCTACGCAGCCCCCTGCAAGGTCCTGACACGACGGAGTCCCCTGGCTCCCTCACGTCCCGCTCGAGAGACGAGGCCAGTCCCCCATGGCCCTCGGAGGTTGCATGAAGTCCATCGGCAAGCACCGCTCTGCCAACCACGCCCCCCGCACCGGCGTCGCCGCCCTGATGATCGGCGGCCTCGTCGCGGGCACTGTGGCTACCGCTGGGGCAACGACGTTGAACCGCGCACCTGCCGACGACGACCGCCTGGCGTCCGCACTGACCGGCGACCTGTCGACCGTGGTCCCCGACGGGGACGGGTCCGCGCAGGCCGACCTTGAACGTGCCGCTCGCGCCAGCCTGCGCAGCGCCTCGCTGTCCGAGATGCGCGACCAGTCGGCCGCCGGCCGCAGCGAGGCCCGGACCGCGCCCGAGGACGCCGCCACGGTCGAGACCGTGCTCCGCCGGTCCGGCTTCACGGGTGAGACCATCGTCGCCGAGCCGGTCGAGGTCGTCGCCGAGGGCGAGACCACCGAGGGTTCCGAGGCCGCGGCCACCGAGGCCACGTCCGAGCCCGCCCAGCAGTCCGAGCCCACGCAGCAGCAGGCCACCCAGCCGACCCCGATCGAGCAGGCCACCCAGCCGACCCCGGTCGAGCAGGCCGCGGAGCCGGCCCCGATCGAGCAGGCCGCCGAGCCGGCGCTCGTCCAGCAGGCCGCCCCGGCCCCGGTCGGCGGCTCTGTGCTGTCGGTCGCCGCCGCCTACGTCGGCTCCCCCTACGTGCTCTACGGCACCCCGCCCCAGTCCTTCGACTGCAGCGCCTACACCTGGTACGTCTTCCAGCAGGCCGGCATCAGCATCCCGCGCAGCGTCGCGGGCCAGCGCGGCGCCGTCACCCCGGTCTCCGACCCGCAGCCGGGCGACCTGGTGTTCTACAACGACTGGCACCACGTCGGCATCTACGCCGGTGGCGGCATGACCTACGAGGCCCTCAACCCTGGCACCGGTGTGCGCTACGGTCCGATCCTCTCCTCCAACATCTGGTACGGCCGGCTCGGCTGACCGAGTCCGTCCCCGCCCGCCCCCGCTGTGCCCTCGAGGCCGCGGGGGCGGCGTCGTCTGCGGACCCTGGCCCCGTACCCGAAGGTGGCTGACGCCCCGGAAGGCCCCGTGCTAACGTCAAACATGCGCGTCGCCGACCTCATCAAGAAGAAGGGCAGTTCTGTCGTCACGCTGTCGCCGTCGGCGACCGTGCAAGAACTGCTGGACACCCTCGACGACCACAAGATCGGTGCCGTCGTGGTGCTCGACGACGACGCCGCAGTCGTGGGGATCGTCTCTGAGCGCGACGTGGTGCACCACCTGCGCGTGGGCAGCGGCCTCGAGGCTCCGGTCTCGGAGCTGATGACCGCGGACGTGCACTCCTGCACCGCCACCGACGACCTGGTCCAGCTGGCCACGACCATGACCGAGAGACGTCTGCGGCACCTGCCCGTCGTCGAGGACGGCTCCCTCCGGGGGATCATCTCGATTGGCGACGTGGTCAAGGCCCGGCTCGACGCCCTCGAGGCCGAGCGGGACCACCTGGAGAGCTACCTGCGCCAGTGACCACGGGGCCGACCGCTAGGATCTCACGGTCGGGGCCAGTAGCTCAGCCGGTCAGAGCAGCGGACTCATAATCCGTCGGTCCAGGGTTCAAGCCCCTGCTGGCCCACCACCCGAAGGTCACAATGCGGTGACAAACGGCATCGAACCCCTGCCGAACTCGTGACGAGGCACCCTGACCCCTACTAGGGTGCGGCCATGACGGACACACCCGCAGCAGCAGCACCGCACGGACAGAGCGCGCCACTCGTGGTGCTCGAGAACGTCAACAAGCACTTCGGCGACCTGCACGTCCTCATCGACATCAACCTCACCGTGCACGAGGGGGAGGTCGTCGTCGTGATCGGCCCCTCCGGGTCCGGCAAGTCGACGCTGTGCCGCACCATCAACCGGCTCGAGACCTATGAGTCGGGCACCATCACCATCGGCGGGCAGGACCTTCCGCAGGAGGGCAAGTCGCTGGCCAAGCTGCGGGCAGACGTCGGCATGGTCTTCCAGTCCTTCAATCTGTTCTCCCACAAGACGATCCTCGAGAACGTCACGCTCGGCCCCATTAAGGTCCGCGGCATGAAGGGCAAGGAGGCCGAGAAGCACGCGATGGCCCTCCTCGAACGCGTCGGGGTTGCGCACCAGGCCAAGAAGTACCCCGCTCAGCTCTCCGGCGGCCAGCAGCAGCGCGTCGCCATCGCCCGGTCCCTCGCGATGGAGCCCAGGGTGATGCTCTTCGACGAGCCGACCTCGGCCCTTGACCCCGAGATGATCAACGAGGTGCTCGACGTCATGGTCTCGCTCGCCAAAAGCGGCATGACGATGATCGTCGTCACCCACGAGATGGGCTTTGCGAGGAAGGCCGCGGACCGCGTGGTCTTCATGTCCGACGGGGCCATCGTCGAGGAGAACACCCCCGAGGAGTTCTTCACCAACCCCCAGTCAGCCCGTGCCAAGGACTTCCTCGGCAAGATCCTCACCCACTGAAGGAGAACCACTGTGAAGCACTCCCCCTTCCGCATCGCCGCCGTCCTGGCGGCCTCCGCCCTGGCGCTCAGCGCCTGCGGCTCCGACGACACCGGAGACGACGACGCTGCCGGCGGCGAGGACACGAGCGACACGCAGGACGCCGGCGCCACCGAGGGTGGCAGCGACTCCGGCGAGGGTCTGACCATCGGCATCAAGTTCGACCAGCCCGGCCTGGGCCTCCAGGAGGGCGACGCCTACTCCGGCATGGACGTCGACGTCGCCATCGCCGTCGCGGAGGCACTGGGCTACTCCGAGGACGACATCACCTGGCGCGAGGCTCCCACGCCTCAGCGCGAGAACTTGCTGACCACCAACCAGGTGGACATGGTGTTTGCGACCTACTCGATCACCGACGCCCGCAAGGAGGAGGTGCAGTTCGCCGGCCCCTACTTCGTCGCCGGTCAGGACCTCCTCGTCACCGAGGACAGCGACATCGCGGGGCTGGAGGACCTGGAGGGTCGCCTGCTGTGCTCCGTCACCGGGTCGACGTCGGCCAACAACGTGCAGGAAGAGGTGCCCGGCGTCCAGCTTCAGGAGTACGGCACCTACTCCGAATGCGTGGAGCAGCTGGCCAACGGCACCATCGACGCGCTGACCACCGACGACACCATCCTGGCGGGCTACGCGGCCCAGAACCAGTACGCCGGGCAGCTGCGCGTCGTCGGCGCTCCCTTCAGCGAGGAGAACTACGGCGTCGGTCTCAACAAGGAGTCCGAGCAGTGCGAGGAGATCAACGAGATCCTCCAGGGGTTCTGGGAGGACGGGACCATGGAGGAGATCATCGAGGCGAACCTCGGCGCCGCCAACTACACCGCCAACCCTGACCTGAACCCCCCGTCCGAGATCGGTGGCCACTGCGGCTGAGGCCGCGCGGCGTGCTCATCCCGGCCGGCACACCCCAGGCCACGGTCTGCGGGTGTTGCCGGTCGGGCCCCGTCAGCCCCTCCTGAAGGAGTCCGATGCTTGAGCTGATCAATGATTTCGACGTCCTGACGGCCTTCTGGATGACCATCCGACTGGCCCTGTGGTCATCGCTTTTCGCGCTGATCATCGGGACGATCGTCGCCATCATGAGGCTCTCGCCCGTCGGTGTCCTGCAGCGGGCCGGGGCCGCCTACGTCACTCTGCTGCGCAACACCCCCCTGACGCTGATCATCATCTTCTGCAGCCTGGGCCTTTGGGGTCAGCTCGGCATCGAGCCGGCCTCGCGGACCTCGGACACCTTCATCGTCGACCTGAACTTCCGCCTGGCCATCATCGGCCTCTCCTTCTACCACGCGGCCTTCGTCACCGAGGCGATCCGCAGCGGCGTCAACACCATCCCCGTCGGGCAGGCGGAAGCCGCTCGTTCGATCGGTCTGACCTTCTCCCAGAACCTGCGGTACATCATCCTTCCGCAGGCGTTCCGAGGGGCGATCACCCCCTTGGGCAACGTTCTCATCGCGCTGATCAAGAACACCACCGTCGCCGTCGCGATCGGCGTCGCCGAGGCTGCCTACGCGCTTCGCAACATGATCGAGTTCCGACCTGATGTCATCCTTCTCAACTTCCTCATCATCGCCATCGGATTCGTCATCCTGACCCTGCCGACGGGGCTTGCGGTCAGCTATCTCTCCCAGCGACTGGTGGTCCGCCGATGAGTGCGCAGCAGGTCCTCTTCGACGCACCTGGGCCCAAGGCGATCCGGCTCTACCGGATCATGGCGCTGGTCGGGGCGCTCATCGTCCTCGGCGTCCTCGGCTGGATCGGCTGGCGGATGTGGGACCGCGGGCAGCTGACCGCGGACAAGTGGATGCCGTTCCTGCAGTGGGCAACCTGGGAGAACTACTATCTCCCGGGCTTCTGGGACACGGCCCGGGCCGCGCTGGCCGCCATCGTCATCTCGATGTCGTTGGCGCTGGTGCTCGCGATGGGCCGGATGTCGGACCTGGCTCCGCTGCGGTGGGTGACCACGGTCTTCGTCGAGTTCTTCCGCGCCGTTCCCGTGCTGATCATGATGATCTTCACGTTCTTCTTCCTGTCCCGCCAGGGATGGTTCCCTGACGGGCTCAACCCCTTCATCGCCACCGTGACGGGGCTGGTGCTCTACAACTCCTCGGTGCTGTGCGAGGTCATCCGCAACGGCGTGGGTTCGCTGCCGAACGGGCAGCGCGAGGCCGGGCTCTCGATCGGGCTGAGCTCGTCGCAGACACGGCGGATCATCCTCATCCCACAGTCGCTGACCGCCATGTTGCCAACCCTGGTCAGCCAAATCATCGTCATCGTGAAGGACACTGCACTCGGCTACATCATTCTCTACCCTGAGCTGCTCACCCGGGCACGGCAGCTTGGGTCTGCGGAGGCCAACGTGGTGCCGGCCTACATCGTCGCGGCCGCCCTGTTCATCACCATCAACTACGGGCTCGGCCGGCTGGCCGAGGCCATCGAGGTCCGGCAGCGCCGCACGTCACGAACCTCGGCCAAGGGCACCGGGTCGGCCACCATGGGCGACGCGGCCGGGGTGGCTGCAGGAGTCGGGATGCACGGCAAGATCGGCACTGGCGGCACCTCGGGCACCGCAGAGGACGGCTACTGACCTTCAGACGCCCCACCAGTGCCCCAGAAACCGACAGCCGGACCCACGACTCGTGGGTCCGGCTGTGGTCGATGTCCGCTGACATCACGACGCTCCCCCGGTTGGACTCGAACCAACAACCTGCCGGTTAACAGCCGGCTGCTCTGCCAATTGAGCTACAGGGGAAAGGTGCGGCGAGGAGAGACTGTAGCAAACCGGGACGACCCTCCCGAAATCGCGGGCTCAGCGCGGACCGAGCACCTCCTGCGGTGGTTCCGGGTCCAGCCCGACCTGGTCCCGCAGCTCCCTGCGGGCCGAGAACACCCGGGCCGCCAGCTCCGCGTCCTCCGTGCGGGAGCCGTGCCCGAGGAGCACCTGCTCGAGCAGCTCGCGCGTGGCCAGCACCGTGCGGATCGTCACCCGGGCGGTGCGGCGCGGGCCGAGGTCGATCACCCTCGTGAGCACCACGCTCGCCGTGGTGCGGTCGCGGAAGACGACCGGCACCGAGCCCGGTCCGGTCCGCAGCTGCAGCTGCCACCTCCGGTCCTCCGCACCGTCGACGAAGAGCACCGTGAGGGTCCAGGCGTCCGGGTCCCAGGACCCCGTGTCGACCTCGTGCCACGCACGCTCGAGCACTGTCCGACCGTCGTCCGCGCGCTCCAGCAGGCGCCAGGTGGTCAGCACCAGCCAGTGACCGTCCTGGTCCTCCTGGGCGGTGGCGAGCACCTGCTCCCTGCGTCCCAGCTCCGGCACCACAGACGCCGGGACGTCGCCCGGCTTCGTCTCCGGCGGGGGTGCGACGATCCCGATGACCCGCTCCGGCCTCTTCCACCACGCCATCTAGCTGATCCTGTCCTTGAGTGCGGCGTGCTCGCGCTGCAGCCGCATGAGGTGCTCGACGACGCGGCGCGCCTCCGGTGAGCCTTCCGGCAGCCGCTGGGCCTCCCCCATGGACTGGGCCACCTGCTGCTCCAGCCCCGCGAGCCGGACGCGCAGCACGAGCGAGTCGACGTAGGTCTCCGGCGGCATCCCGGACGCAGGGTCGAGCCGCACCGGCAGGGGTGCCACGGCCAGCTCGTGCACCAGGGGGTGCACCGGCGGCGGGGACTGGCCCAGCACCGCCTGGATCCACGTCGCGCCGCTCATCCCGGCCGCGCCCCGCACGCCGCCGGCCTCCCGCAGCCCGTGCCAGACCGCCTGGTGCATGGGGGCGCGCAGCTGCTGCGGCGGGATCTCGTCCATGTCCTCGGCCACCATGGCCAAGGGGTATTGCAGCGCCACCTGCAGCAGGTTGCGCTCGGCCACCTGGACCGGGTCGGTGAGGTCGGGCCGGGGCAGGGTCGGGGCATGGGGTGCGGCCGGCTGGTCCGGTGCCCCCTCGCCCGGGGACCGTGGCCCCCGCTCGGGCGGGGCATGGGCGGCGCGGTTGACCTCGACCGTGAGCGCCACGGGGTCGACGCCCATCCAGCCGGCGACGTCGCGGACGTACTCCGGGCGCAGCGACGCGTCCTTGACCCCGGCCAGGATCGGGGCGACCGCCCGCATCGCCTGCACGCGCTCCTGGGCGAGCGAGAGGTCGTAGGGGGCGATCGTGGTGCGGACGGCGAACTCGAACATCGGGCGCGCCTCCTCGACGAGACGCGCCACCGCCTCGGCCCCCTCGCGCAGCCACAGGTCGTTGGGGTCCTGGCCGCCCTCGGCCACGGCCACGAAGGACTGGGCGGCCCAGCGCTGGTCCTGCTCGAACGCCTTCATCGCGGCCTTCTGCCCGGCCGCGTCGCCGTCGAAGGTGAAGATCACCCGTGCGGGTGACCGGCCGGGCTCGTCGCGCAGCATCCGGCGCAGCATGGCGATGTGGTCGGTCCCGAAGGCGGTGCCGCAGGTGGCCACGGCGGTCTCCACGCCGGAGAGGTGGGCGGCCATCACGTCGGTGTAGCCCTCGACGACCACCGCCCGCCGCTGGGTGGAGATGGCCTTCTTGGCGAGGTCCAGGCCGTAGAGCACCGATGTCTTCTTGTAGATCGGGGTCTCGGAGGTGTTGAGGTACTTGGCGGCGATGCGGTCGTCGTCGTAGAGACGTCTGGCACCGAAGCCGACGGTGTCCCCGGCGATGGAGCGGATCGGCCATACGACGCGCCCGCGGAACCGGTCGTAGAGGCCCCGCGACCCCCGCCCGGACAGTCCGGCCAGCACGAGCTCCTCGTCGGTGAAACCCTTGCGGCGCAGGTGGTCCGACAGCGCATCGCCGCCCAGTGGCGCGTAGCCCACCATGAAGCGACGGCTGTGCTCGCCGTTGAAACCCTTGGCACGCAGGAAGTCGCGACCCTTCTGCCCCTCCGGTGAGCGGAGCAGCGCCTCGTGGTAGAACTCCTCGGCCACCCGGTGGGCCTCCATGAGCCGGGTCCGCTGCCCGGTCGGCGCCTGGGGACCGTCGCCACGCCCGCCCCCCGGCCCGGACTCGTCATACCGCAGGGTGATGCCGAGCCGGTCCGCGAGCCGCTCCACGGACTCGCTGAAGGTGAGGTGGTCCACGTTCTGCACGAAGTCGAGGACGTCGCCGCCCTCGCCGCAGCCGAAGCAGTGGTAGTAGCCGACGGCGGGACGGACCGTGAAGGACGGCGTCTTCTCGTCGTGGAAGGGGCACAGCCCCTTGAGGGTGCCGACGCCCCCGCTGCGCAGGTTGACGTGCTCTCGGACGACGTCCTCGATCGAGGCACGGTCCTTGACGGTCTGGACGTCCTCGGCCTTGATCCGTCGCACCACGGCACACCTCCTCGCATGACGAAAACCGGCTGTGGGAAGGAGTCTAGGTCGGATAGCGTTGGGTCCTTCGTCAGCCACCCACAGCCCCGCACCTCAGCGTCGAGATGCCCGTCCCCCCGATGACTCCCGACGACAGCCAAGGTCCACCCACCATGTCCGACGCCCTGCCGCCCACGACGACGACGGTGCTGCGCACCCTGACCGTTGCCACCTTCGTCGTCATCCTCAACGAGACCGTGCTGGTCAACGCCCTGCCGCAGCTCATGGGGTCGCTGCGGATCGATGAGCGCGCGGCGCAGTGGCTCTCGACCGGGTTCATGCTGACGCTCGCGGTGGTCATCCCCACCACCGGCTGGCTGATCCGGCGGGTCGGCACCCGTTCGTCGTTCCGGCTCGCGATGGCACTCTTCCTCACCGGGACCGCCGCCAGCGCGCTCGCACCCACCTTCTCGCTGCTGCTCCTCGGTCGGGTCGTGCAGGCCAGCGGCACCGCGATCATGATGCCGCTGCTGATGACCACGCTGCTGACGCTGGTCCCACCCCGGGCCCGCGGCCGGGTGATGGGCAACGTCACGCTCGCCATCTCGGTGGCTCCCGCCCTCGGACCTGCGGTGTCCGGCGTCGTGCTGCAGTGGCTGAGCTGGCGCTGGCTGTTCGGGCTGGTGCTGCCGATCGCGCTGCTCGTGACGGTCGTGGGCCTGCGGGCGCTGCGGGTGGCGGCCGTGCCCGACCCTGACGGGCCGCGGCCGCGACTGGACGCGGTCAGCGTGCTGCTGACGGCGGTCGGCTTCGGGTCGCTCGTCTACGGGCTCGCCGAGGCAGGCGGCGAGGGCGCGGCGGGCGGGTCCTCCGCGGTGGTCCCCGCGCCGGTGGCGCTGGCGGTCGGCGCGGCCGGACTGGGGTTGTTCGTGTGGCGCCAGCTGGTGCTGCAGCGTGCTGGCGAGCCGTTGCTCGACCTGCGGGTGCTCCGCCACGGGCAGTATGCCGTGGCGCTCGCGCTGACCTCGGTCGCGTTCATGGCGCTGATGGGTGTGATGATCCTGCTGCCGCTCTACCTGCAGCAGGTGCGCGGGCTGTCGGTGCTCGAGACCGGCCTGCTCCTCATGCCGGGCGGGTTGACGATGGGGCTCATGGGTCCGCGGGTGGGCCGCTGGTTCGACCGCGTGGGGGCCCGTCCGCTCGTCCTGCCCGGGGCCCTGGTGCTCCTGCTGTCGCTGGCCGGTCTCACCGCCGCCACGGTGCTCGGCCCGTGGTGGGCCCTCCTCGTGTGCCACGTCGGGGCCAGCGTGGGTCTGGCGCTCATGCTCACCCCGGCGTTCACCGGTGGGCTGGGTTCGCTCCCCCGCCACCTGTACCCGTCCGGCAGCGCCATGCTCGGCACCGTCCAGCAGGTGGCCGCCGCGGCGGGCACCGCGCTGTCGATCGCGGTCCTCTCCTGGCGGCAGACGGTCCTGGCCGCCGGCGGGGCCGGGCACGTGCAGGCGCTGGACGGCGGGGTCCGCGCGGCGCTCGTCGTGGGCGTCGTGCTCGCCGTCGTCGTGGTCGTCCTCGCGACCCTCGTCCGCGGGGGGCCGGGGCAGGGCCTGCCCGGGGGCGCCGGGCCCGCCGGCGCCGAGGATGCGCGGGACGAGGAGGCCCCGACGACCGAGGACCTCGGCGAGCGCGGACGGCATACCCCCGCCTCGCTAGGCTGAGGACCATGGCCACGTCGAGCAGCCCCGCCACCGAGGTCCAGGTCGACGGCCGAACGGTCCGCATCACCAACCCCGACCGCGTCTACTTCCCCGAGATCGGGGTCAGCAAGGTCGACCTGGTGCACTACTACCTCTCGGTCGGCGACGGCATCGTCAACGCCCTCCGCGAGCGGCCGTGCATGATGCACCGCTTCCCCGAGGGGATCACGGGCGAGCGGGTCCACCAGAAGCGTCTGCCGCGGGGTGCGCCGGAGTGGATGGAGACCGTCCACGTCACCTTCCCCCGCTTCGACCGCACCGCGGACGAGCTGTGCGTCACCGAGCTCGCGCACGTCGTGTGGGCGGTGCAGATGTCCACGGTGGAGTTCCACCCGTGGAACAGCCGCCGCGGGCACGTGGAGCAGCCAGACGAGTGGCGGATCGACCTCGACCCGGGCGACGACTGCGACTTCGCCACCGTGCGCCGGGTCTGCGCGGTGGCCCACGAGGTGCTCGAGGAGCTGGGGGCCACCGGCTTCCCCAAGACCACCGGCAGCAAAGGCGTCCACGTCTACGTGCGGGTCCCCCCCGCGCACGGCTTCGGCGACGTGCGGCGCGCCGCGCTGGCCTTCGCGCGCGAGGTGGAGCGCCGCACGGACGAGGCGACGACCACGTGGTGGCGCAAGGACCGCGACCCCCGCAAGGTCTTCGTGGACTTCAACCAGAACGCCCGGGACCACACGATCGCCGCCGCCTACTCCGTGCGGGCGACGCCCGACGGGCGGGTGTCCGCGCCGGTGCGCTGGGACGAGGTCGCCGACTGCGAGCCCGGCGACTTCACGCTGAGCACCATGCCCGCGAGGTATGCCGTGCTCGGGGACCTGCACGCGGCCATCGACGACCACCCGTTCGACCTCGCGCCGCTGCTGGAGTGGGCAGCGCGCGACGAGGCGGAGGGTCGCGAGACGCCGCCCGAGGAGTCCTGAGGGCCGCTGGTCCGGACCGCGGCACCCAGCGAGGTGTCAGGACGTCTGCACGTCGACGACCAGCCGCAGGGGGTCCTGGAGCAGGAAGACGCGGTAGGGCCGCGGCTCACCCTGCATCCCGACGAAGACCTGCAGCATGCCCTCGAACGGCGTCGTCCGCTGCACCTCGACCACGGCGGCCAGGGTGTGCGTGTCCAGCCCGAAGATCCCCTCGGCATAGACGGCGGAGCCCTCCTCCGGGTAGGCCATCCTGGTGAGGGAGAGCTGCAGCACGCTGTCCCCGGCGATGTCCGAGGGCAGGCCGGAGCCGTCCAGCCGCGGGTCGTCGGTGTACGCCGCCCGCCAGCCCGGGTCGTCGGTGCCCGTGAGGTCGACCACGACGCGGTCGAACCCCTCGTGGACGCCGGCCCGCACCGTCGGGGCCAGCAGGTCGCCGCCGGCCGCCGGCCACGGCTGTGCGACCCACTCCTGCGAGGGGTCGACGAAGGCCGGACCACCGTCCGCGGCCGGGGCCGTCGCGGACGGCTCCGTGGTCGGGGGTGCGGGGGGGCTCACCGTCCCGGTCGTGGGCGTGCCGGTCGGCGTCGGGGTCGCCGTCGGGTCTTCGGTCGCGGGCGGGTCGCTCGTCCCGTCGGTCGTGGACGTCTCGGTCGCCGTCTCGGTCGCCGTCTCGGTCACGGTCACGGTCGCCGGGGCCTCCGGCCCGGGGTCGGGCACCGGCGGTGCGTCGACCGAGAGCAGCAGCCAGCGGCCGTCGTCGAGCAGGTTCAGCCGCCCGCCGCCCTCGAGGGCGGCCATCCAGAAGTCCTCGGCCACCTGCACGTCCTCCGGGCAGCCGACGTCGTTCGAGCTCAGACCGGGGACGGCGAAGTCGCCCTGGTCGTTGAGGTCCAGGCTCTCGACCCCGGCGGTGCCGCAGCCGCCGACCGTCAGGCCCCAGCCGGCGCGCACGTCCGTGATCCCGGAGAAGCTCAGCACCGTGGGGGCGGTGGTGCCGGTGAGCTCGGAAGCCCTGACGGACAGGGCATACATCGGCTCCTGGAGGGTCCAGCTGGTGCCGAGGAGGTCCTCGCTCGTCGCGGCCCGGAGCTCGCCGTCCGCCGACCACTCGCCCGGCGACCCGGAGGAGCCGAAGACGAAGGTCTCCAGGTGGCCGGGCACCGCGGCGGGCCCGGTGCTGGGGGTTGGCCCGCCGAGCAGGCCGGTCTGCGCCACCAGGGCCAGGACGGCGGCGGTGGCTAGCCCGGCGCCCCCCGCGACGCCCACCCAGCGCTGGGCGCGTCGGCGTCGACCATGGCGCCAGTGGTCGTCGGGGTCCACCGTGCCGCGGATCAACGAGGCGCTGTGCAGCAGGTCACGGACCTGGTGCTCGTGCAGGTCGCTCATCGCGAACCCTCCTTCTCGCTCTGCCGGGCGCGCAGCGCCAGCAGCTCCTCACGCATCCGGGCGACCGCCTGGTGCGACAAGCTCTTGACCGTCCCCACCCGGATGCCCATGACCTCCGCGGCCTGCGCCTCGGTCATGTCCTCGAAGTAGCGCAGGACCAGGGCCGCCCGCTGCCGCGGCGGCAGCTTCGCCAGCACCTGGTGCACCTCGTCGTTGTCCGCCCGCTCCTCGGACCCGTCCCCCACCGGGGTGTCGGGCACCCGGTCGGAGACCGTCTCGCGACCGATCTTGCGCCACAACGACACCCGCTGCCGGTAGATCACCTTGCGCACGAAGGCGTCCGGGTGCTCGACGGACTCCCACTTCGAGGCCAGCGCGATCAGGGCCTCCTGCAGCAGGTCCTCGGCGAGGACCGGGTCGCCGCACATCAGGTAGGCGGCCCGGCGCAACCGGTCCTGGCGGGCCAGGACGAAGTCGGTGTAACCGGGGTCGGCGGTCACCACGACGCCTTCCTCCGAGGGGGTCGGCGGGCCGGGGTCGCGGCCCGCCGGACTGTCACCGACCCTGTCGCTGCCGAGGCCCGGATGGTTCACAGGACGCCGGAGCCCGGCGCTCGCCGGGCGGCCCAGGCGATCCGTACGAGCGGCACCTGGAGGGGCAGGCGGAGCAGACTGACGGCGTACGCCAGCCTGGAGCGGGTGTCCCGGCGGCGGACGGCGCGGCGGTGCAGGTCGAGACTCATCTGCGCGTTGGCCGGCCAGACGGCCAGGAGGAGCGCCGCGGCGGCGGGACCCGCGACGGACCGGGTGCGGGGGTGCAGCAGCCCGGCGGCGCACGCGAGCTCGACGGCACCGGAGACGAGCACGAGCTCGCGGGCCCAGGGGCGCAGCGGCCGCGGGACGATCGGCTCGAAGGTCCGCGGGCGCAGCAGGTGGACGACACCGGACACGGAGAAGGGGACGATCACGAGCGGCAGGGACCGGGGGTGCACCTGCTCATTGTGCCGTCTTGTGGTGAGGGGCTCGTCGTCGTCGCTCAGGTCGTGCGGTCGAGGACGGCGAGGGCGCGGGCGTCGGACAGGCTCGCGACCTGGTCGAGGACCGCCCTGCGGACCGAGTCGTCGTCAGGGGCGGCGTCGTGGGCCTCACGGTGCACCGGGTCCAGGAGCGACGGGTCGGCCGCGTAGCGCTCCACCAGGGTCGTCAGCACCTCGCGCTCGGTGTCCATGACCGAGCGACGCTCCTCCGAGAGCATCACGAAGTGGGCCGCGACGGCCTTGAGGGCGGCGGCCTGCGCCCGCACGCGATCCGGCACGACGAGGTCGGCGGCGTAGCGGCTCAGCACCCCGTCGCCGTGGCGCTCGCGCGTCGCCAGCTCCACCGTGTAGACGAAGTGGCCGATCAGGCGTGAGGTCATGTCCTTGAGCGCGGCCAGGTCGGCGCGCGTGCCGGTGTGCCGCCCCGGGACCCAGCCGCTGTCGAGGATCTCCCGCAGCGCCACGCGCAGCGCCTCGGGATCGAGGTCGGGGGCGTACCACTCGTGGGCCAGGGCGGCGACCACCCCCTGCACGTCGGACGAGCGCAGCGCTGCCGGGTCCACACGGCCAGAGGCGATGGCGTCCTCCACGTCGTGCACGCAGTAGGCGACGTCGTCGGACCAGTCCATGACCTGCGCCTCGAGGCACCGGCGGTGGGGCTGGTCGTGGGGCGCGCCGGCCCGGACCCACGCGAAGACGTCGGCGTCGTCGGCGTAGACGCCGAACTTCGGGCCGGGCGCCGGACCGGCGCCCCGGGTCCACGGGTACTTCGTGGCGGCGTCGAGGCTGGCCCGGGTGAGGTTGAGCCCGGCCGAGCGCCCGTCGGGGTGCGCGCGCTTGGCCTCGAGGCGGGTGAGCACGCGCAGGGTCTGGGCGTTGCCCTCGAACCCGCCGATCCCCGAGGCCAGCTCGTCGAGGATCTTCTCCCCGTTGTGCCCGAAGGGCGGGTGACCGATGTCGTGAACGAGGCAGGCGGTGTCCACCACGTCTGCGTCGCAGCCGAGTGCCGCCCCGAACTCACGGCCGATCTGCGCGACCTCCAGCGAGTGCGTCAGCCGGTTACGGACGAAGTCGTCGCTGGTCGGACGCACCACCTGCGTCGTCGCCGCCAGCCGACGCAGGGCCGCCGAGTGCAGCACGCGAGCCCGGTCTCGGGCGAAGTCGTGCCGGTCCGAGCGCTTCTGCGCCGGGTCCTCGGCGACCCAGCGCCGCCGATCGGCGGCGGTGTAGCCGGCGACCTCCGCGGCGGTCGCGGTGCTCACCGCTCTCCTCCGGGCCCGGGCGGGTCGTCCCTGCCCGACCCGAGGTCGGCGCCCGCGTCCAGCCCACGACGCCCGGCGAGCGCCGCCCGCAGTCGCGCGGCGCCGGCGCGCAGGGCGGGTCCGACCGGTCGCGGCGGCACGTCCTCGTAGCCCCCCAGCTCGAGACCGGCCTCCCGCTCGAAGAAGCTGCGGGCGGCACGGTCGCCGGTGCGGACCCATGACCATCCCATCGAGCCGGCGTAGAGGACGAGGAAGGGCAGGCCCCAGCAGTAGGCCCACTGCCGGCTGTGCACGAGCTCGTGCGCGAGCAGGGTGGGTCGCCGCTCTGCGAGCAGGTCGAGGTCGTGCCGGGTGACGACCACCTCCCCCACGGTGAAGGCTCCGCCGGCCGGGAAGGTCCAGCGGTAGTGGTCGGCCAGGAAGCTCAGCTCGGGGCCCCGGCGGACCCGCGCGCCGCCGACCAGCGCGACGACCAGCCCGAACGGGGTGGACAGGTTGACCCAGTTGAGCGCGTGGCGCAGCCGGACCCGACCGGTGACCGGGAGCGCGTCCGGCTCCAGCGTCGGGTGCGTCGGTCCCGGGGTCGGGCGGCGCAGGTGGCGACCGCCGCCGGCCATCAGGCGTACCGGGACTGGGCCCGGGCCCGTGCCTTGGCTGCCTCGGCCTCGCGGTCCTTCGGCGGTGCCGACGTCACCAGCGCGTCGAGCAGGTCCTGGGTGGCGGCCCCGACGGCGGCGACGGCGGCGGCATACGCCTGCTCGTTGGCCTTCGAGGGCTGCGGCGACCCGGCGACCTTGCGGACGTACTGCAGGGCGGCCGCGCGCACCTCCTCGGGCGTGGCGGGCGGCTCGAAGTTGAAGAGCGGTCGGATGTTGCGGCACATGCTGCCGAGAATAGGTCAGCCGCGGACGATGGGCCCGCGCCAGAGGCTGTCGCCGCTGTGCGTCGGGTCGCCGTCGTAGTGCTCGACCGAGACGTCGACGACCGGGAAGTCGTCCGTCGACAGGTCGGCGGGCAGCACGAACTCGGTCTGGCCGGGCTCCAGCAGTCCGACCGTGACCATGCCCGAGGCGTCCGGGGCCAGGAGCCACACCTCGAGGTAACCGTCCTCGACCTCGGGCAGGTCGGCGGCGTCGAGCACGAGCACGCGCTGGCCGTCCCGCTCCACGAGGCTGGCCGCGGCGGGCTGGAGGCTGGTGTCGAGGGCCTCCAGCTCGGCCGACGCCACGAGGGTGTCGGTGGACGGCTGCTCCCGGTCGGCCAGGGTCAGACCCAGCCACATCGCGGCGGCACCGCCGGCGGCCGCGGCCACCAGCCCGAACCCGAAGATCCGGGGGACGGGCCTGCCACCACCCCCCGCACGACGCTCGCGGAGGGCCGCGAGCTCGTCGGGCGCGACGGTCGCGACGGTCGACGCGCCGGTCGACGGCATGCGCAGCGCGGCGGCCTCGATGCCGGCCCACAGGTCGACGGGCGGGGTCCGCTCCAGGGGGCCGCCCGCGACCACCAGGTCGCGGACCTCCCGGAGTGACCGGACCTCGGCTGCGCAGGCCGGGCAGCCCGCGACGTGGGCGTTCGCGTCGGCCCCACCCTCGCCCAGGGCGACGAGGGCGAGATCGTCTGGATCAACGTGCATCTGCACCCTCCAACCTGTCTCGTAGGCGCCGCAGCGTGCGGGCGATGTGGCTCTTGACGGTGCCGAGCGGCAGTCCGAGCTGCTCGGCGATCTGCTGGTGCGTCAGGTCCTGGAAGAACGCCAGCAGGACGATGTGCCGTTGCGGGTCGCCGATCCGCTCCAGCTCCTCGTAGAGCGTGATCAGCGCGTCCATCCGTTCCGGGGACAGGTGGGCGGCCGAGTGCTCGTGCTCCAGGGACCCCAGGACCCCTGACGGGTCGGTGGGGACCTCGGCCGTCCGGTGCCTGGTGCCGAGGTGGTCGGCGATCCGGTGGCGGGTGATGCCGACCAGCCAGGCCCCGAGGGGAGAGCGGTCCGGCGCGTAGCTGCCGCGGGACTGCCAGGCGGAGACGAACACCTGCTGGGTGACGTCGTCGGCGTCGGTCCGGCCCACCGCCTTGGCGGCGAGACCGTGGACGAGACCGCCCCAGCGCTGGTAGACCTGAGCCAGCGCCTCGCTGTGCCCGGCGGCGAAGTCGTGGGCGAGCACAGTCTCCTGGTCCGTGTCTCCGCGGACACCCCTGGCTGGCTCGCTCACCCGCACACCATACCGAGTGACCGGGCCTGGCCCGGCCGGTCGCCCCGGGGTGTCAACCAGCGTCGTCAACGGGCACCGCCACGACCACGACGTTGTCGCGGTAGCTGCTGGCCTCGTAGCGCCAGGGGCCACCGCAGGTGACCATCGTCAGCCGGGCCGGCCCGGTCCGGTCGAACAGCTCGTCGACCGGGAGCTCGACCTTCTCGATGGTCTCGCGGCCGACGACGCGGTAGCGGAGCACCGTCCCGTCGTCCATCTCCACCTCGACCTCGGCATCCAGGGGCACCTCGGTCAGGGCCGCCATGGCGCCCAGCCCGCCCGGGGTGTCGACGTGGCCGGCGAGCACCGCGGACCCCGCCTCGTCACCGGGCGTGGGACCGAACCGGTACCAGCCTGCGCGGGCGCCGTCGTCCGGGATCTCCATGAGCCCGTCGTCCCGGACCCCCACACCCTCCAGGGGCACGTCGAGGCCGACGCTGGGGACCCGCAGGCGCACCGGCACGGTACGGGCCGTCGCCTCGGCCTGCAGCGCGGCGAGGCTGGCGTCCCGGCGGGCGATCGTGGGTGGCGGGGGTGTGCGTCCCGGTGCCTCCTGTGCGGCCTTCGGAGCAGCACGCTCCGCCGCCGACGGGGCGGACGTCGACGGGGAGGACGTCGACGCGGCGGCTGCGTCGTCCTGGGCGGGGAACCGGGAGCCGCTGGCGGTGGCCGTGGCCGTGGGCCGGATGGTGCCCATGTCGTCGTCGCCGACCGCGCCGAGGATGCCGACGCCACCGACGACCAGCAGCAGCACGGAGACGACGAGGACGGCGAGCCACCCGTTCCTGCCCATGACGTTCACTCCTTTTCCCGGACACGGTTCGGGTGCGGTGGCCCGGGTCTGCTCGACCCGGGCCACCGCACCGTCACCCGACGACCTGCGGGGGTCAGGCCGCGTTCTGGACCAGGCGACGACCGGCCACGACGGCCCCGGCCGCACCGGCCATGGCCAGGACGAGCATCCAGGCCTGGACACCGCCGTCGACGAGGCCACCCTCACCGGAGGGCACGCCCGCCGGCTCGCCGTGCAGACCGTCGATCGACTGGACGGCGAGGTCCAGGGTGTCGTCCTCGAGCGAGCCCCAGGCGTAGACGATGGTGTTGACGCCCTCGGGCAGGTCGAGGGTAGCCGGGCCGATCACGGGGTCGGTGGTGCCGGCGGCGGCCACAGCGGCCTCCACGCTGCCGGCGTCGAGCTCGAGAACGGCTTCGTCCGGGTTCTCCAGGCCCTCGATCACGGGCGAGCCACCGGCCAGCACGTCGACGGCCGGGGCGGCTGCGGCGTGGCGCACGGTGAGGCGGGTCTGGCCGGCCTCGAGCATCGACACGTCGTTGACGAACGCGCTGAGCATGGGGGTGCCCTCGGCGTCCAGGTGGGCGGCCAGCGTCAGGTTGGCGCCGCCCGGGACCTCCAGGCCCTCCGCAGAGATGGCGGGGTCCTCGGTCTCGGGGTCGGCGCCGGCGGCGAAGACCTCGATGTCGTAGGTGCCCGCCGGCAGGGCCTGCGGGTCGGTGAGGGTGCCCGGCTCGAAGCCCGGCAGGAAGGCCTCGCCGTTGACCCACACGTCGACGGTCAGGCCGGGGACGCCGTGCAGGACGGACACCTGGGAGGTGTGGTCGTCGGCAAGGGCAGGGACGGCGGTGGCGACGAGGGCGAGGCTCGCGGCCGCCCCCCAGGCGATGGAACGCATGTCGTGTCTCCTCGGTTGCGGGAGGTCCTTCGTGACCTCCTCTGCCCTCTACTTCCCCCGGGGAGGCCGTTTCGGATGCACTTTCTCCGAACTTTCCTCCACGGATCTCATCACCGCAGGTCACAGGCCTGCTGCCGGGTGCCGGGCATACCCCGACCGGCCCCTGCGCCACCCCCGGCTAGGGTGCGGCCATGGGATCCCTCTGGCACCCGTTCTCCGACATGGGAGCGGTCGAGACCAACGGTGAGTTCGTGATCGCACGCGGCAAGGGGGTCCACGTCTACGACCGGGCGGGCACGCGCTACCTCGACGCGACCGCCGGACTGTGGTTCACCAACGTGGGCCACGGGCGCGAGGAGCTCGCGGAGGCGGCTGCCCAGCAGATGCGCACGATCGCGGCGTACTCCACCTTCGGCGACTACGCGACCGAGCCCACGCTGGAGCTGGCCGACCGGCTGGAGTCCATCGCACCGGTGCCCGGCAGCAAGATCTTCTTCACCTCGGGCGGGTCGGACTCGGTCGAGACCGCCGCGAAGATGGCACGCCGCTACTGGAGCGAGCAGGGTCGCCCGGGCAAGACGATGCTGCTGTCGAGGTCGAAGGCCTACCACGGCATGCACTACGCAGGCACGGCGCTCGCCGGGATCGCGGGCAACCGCGAGGGGTATGGCGAGCTCGTCCCGGGGGGCACCGCCCAGGTCGAGTGGGACTCGGCCGAGGACCTGCGCGCCACGATCGAGCGGATCGGCGCGGACCGCATCGCCGCCTTCTTCTGCGAGCCGGTCATCGGTGCAGGCGGGGTCTACCTCCCGCCGGACGGCTACCTGACCGAGGTGCGCAAGGTGTGCACCGAGCACGACATCCTCTTCGTGGCCGACGAGGTCGTGACCGGGTTCGGCCGGATCGGCGGGGCCTGGTTCGCCAGCTCCCGGTTCGGGCTGGAGCCGGACCTGGTCACCACCGCGAAGGGGCTGACCAGCGGCTACGCGCCGATGGGCGCGGTGCTCGTCGCTCCTCGGGTCTGGGAGCCGTTCTTCCGCCCCGGCGCCGGCGTGTGGTTCCGGCACGGCTACACCTACTCCGGCCACGCCACCGCGTCCGCCGTGGCGCTGGCGAACCTCGACCTCCTCGAGCGCGAGAGCCTCGTGGACGGCGCCGCCCGTCTCGAGGACAGCCTCCACCGCGAGCTGGCCCCGCTGGCAGGGCACCCTGCGGTCCAGGAGGTCCGTTCGGGGCTGGGCGCCGTCGCCGCGATCCAGCTCGACAGCCCGGCGACGGCGATGTCCTTCGCGGTCGCCGTGCGCCGCCACGGGATCGCCACCCGGGCCTGCGGCGCCGGGGCCATCCAGGTCTCCCCCGCCCTCACGATGACCGACGACCAGGTCCGCGAGCTGGCCCAGTCGTTCCGGACCGCCCTCGACGCGGAGCTGGCGGCATGACCGGCACCGGGGCCGGCCCGCTGGTCGGCGCGGAGCAGCTGTCCTCCCAGCTCGCCGGGCCCGAGGCCTCCCGGCCAGTGCTGGTGGACGTGCGCTGGGCCCTCGGGTCCGCGGCCGAGGCCAACCACACCGCATACCTCGAGGGACACCTGCCGGGAGCGGCGTTCCTCGACCTCGAGTCGGCGCTCACCGACCCGGTCGCCGACGACAGGCGTGGCGGACGGCACCCGATGCCGTCCCGCGAGCGGGTGCAGGAGGCCCTGCGGGACGCGGGGGTGCGGGCGGACCGTCCGGTCGTCTTCTACGACGCGCGGCCCTCGCTGGGTGCCGCGCGCGCCTGGTGGGTTGCGCGCTTCCACGGGGTGATCGGATCGCGGGTCCTCGACGGGGGGCTCGCAGCCTGGGAGGCTGCGGGGCTGCCCGTCCAGACCGGTCCCGTCGAGGTCCCCCGGGGTGACGTCGAGCTCTCCGAGGGCGACCGGGTGCTGCTGGACGCCGACGGCCTGGCCGCCTGGCAGCAGCAGGGTGGTCAGGTGCTCGACAGCCGGCCGGCAGACCGCTTCCGCGGCGAGAACGAGGTGATGGACCCGGTCGCCGGGCACGTGCCGGGGGCGCTGAGCCTGCCGGCCCTGTCCCTGCTCGACGACGACGGTGGCTTCCTGCCGGGAGACGCCGTGCGGGCGCTGCTCACGGACGCGGGGGCCGACCCCCAGGCTCCCAGCGCAGTCTACTGCGGCTCGGGCGTCCAGGCGGCGCACGCTGCCCTGGCCCTCGAGGCGGCGGGCCTGGGCCGTCCGGCCGTCTACATCGGGTCGTGGAGCGACTGGGTCAGCGACCCGTCCCGGCCGGTCGCGACCGGGCCCGCCTGACCGGTTCCCTGCCGCCGAAGCTCAGGCGGGCAGCACGTAGAAGTACATCAGCAGGAAGTGCAGCGCGGCCGCAGCCACCACCATCGCGTGCCACAGCTCGTGGAAACCGAAGACGCCCGGTCGCGGGTTGGGCCGCTCGAGCACGAAGACGACGAAGCCGACGCTGTAGACGACACCGCCAGCCGCCATCAGCCCCAGCGCCCCCCACGGCAGGGTGACGTCGCCCCCGACGAGCAGGACCGTGAGCCAGCCCAGGCTGATGTAGAGCGTGTTCGTGACGTACTTCGGCAGCTGGCGCCAGACCGATCGCATCACGATCCCCAGCACCGCGATGGCCCAGACCACCCCGAAGACGGTCCATCCGTACGTGGTGCGGAACAGCACCAGGACCAGGGGGGTGACGGTGCCGGCGATGAGGAGGAAGACGGAGGTGTAGTCGAGGGTGCGCAGCACGTCGTTGAACGTCTCACCCCGGTCGAGGCCGTGGTGCAGTGCGCTGGACACGAAGAGGGTCACCAGGGAGAAGCCGTAGACGCTGAACCCCACGACCTTCCACGGGTCGCCCTGCTCCGCGGCCTGGGTGACGAGCAGGGCTGCGCCGGCGAGCGCGAAGCACGCCCCCACGATGTGGGAGACGGTGTTGAAACGTTCGTCCGTGACGTGGATGCTGCCGTCCCGGCTGCGGCTGCTCGTCTCCATGGCGTCCTCAGCCTCCGGAGACCGAGAGCTCGGCCTCCAGGACGGTGGCTCGCTGGGCCGCGTCCAGCTCCCGGGACTCGAGCCACCGGTGCGGCAGCGCCACCACGCGCGAGGACCCGGCGCGGCCTCGCTGTCCCTCGGCAGCGTCGCCGGGCCACGGCTGGGACAGGTCCAGGGTGGCGATCAGCCGCTCGAGCGCGTCGAGGGAGTCCACGAGCCCCAGCTGGTGACGCAGCTCGCCGCCCACGGCGAAACCCTTGAGGTACCAGGCGATGTGCTTGCGGATGTCGCGGCAGCCGCGGCCCTCGTCCTCGTGGAACTCCACCAGGAGCTCCGCGTGCCGCCGCAGCACACGGCACACCTCGGCGAGGGTGGGTCGCACGCGCACGGGCGAGCCGGCGAAGGCGGCGGAGAGGTCGGTGAACAGCCAGGGCCGGCCGAGGCAGCCGCGCCCGACGACCACCCCGTCGCACCCGGTCTCCTCGACCATGCGGACGGCGTCCTCGGCGGACCAGATGTCCCCGTTGCCGAGGACCGGGATGGAGGTCACGGCCTCCTTGAGCTCGGCGATGCGCGACCAGTCCGCCTGCCCGGAGTAGGCCTGGGCCGCGGTGCGGGCGTGGAGCGCGACCGCGGCCACACCCTCCTCCTCGGCGATCCGGCCGGCGTCGAGGAACGTCTCGTGCTCGTCGTCGATACCCACCCGCATCTTCACCGTGACCGGGATGCCCGCGGGGCCGGCCTCTCGCACCGCCGCCCGGACGATGCCCCGGAAGAGGTCGGTCTTCCACGGGAGGGCGGACCCGCCACCCTTGCGCGTCACCTTGGGCACCGGGCAGCCGAAGTTGAGGTCGACGTGGTCGGCGCGGTCCTCGGTCACCAGCATGCGCACGGCCGCGCCGACGGTCGCGGGGTCCACGCCGTAGAGCTGGATGGAGCGCGGTGACTCTTCGGGGTCGTGCTCGATCAGCTTCATCGAGACCGGCGTGCGCTCGAGGAGGGCGCGGCTCGTGATCATCTCGCTCACGTAGAGGGAGGTGGCTCCGGAGGCTCCACCGGCATCCAGTCCGAGCTCGCCGGACTCGCGGCACAGACGACGGAAGGCGCGGTTGGTGATGCCGGCCATGGGTGCCAGCACGACCGGTGAGTCGATCGTGTGCGGGCCGATGCGCAGCGGGGGCAGAAGAGGGGTGGTGACAGTCATGACACACCGATTGTCCCACTGCTGCGGGGGTCACCCCGAACCCCTACGGTTCGGGTATGCCGCTCTCGACAGTCCTCGCCGGGCTGCTGACCGGGCTGGCGCTGATCGCGGCCGTCGGTGCGCAGAACGCCTTCCTGCTGCGGCAGGGACTGCGGCGCGAGCACGTCGCCCCGCTGGTGTCCCTCTGCGCCCTCTCCGACATCGTGCTCGTCGGAGCTGCCGTGCTCGGCGTCGGCGCCATGGCCCAGACGTGGCCAGGCTTTCTGACGGTGGCACGGTTCGGGGGAGCCGCCTTCGTGATCGGCTACGGTCTGCTGGCGGCCTGGCGAGCACTGCACCCCGGGGAGACGCTGGTCGCCGGCGGCGCGACGACGAGGGGCCTGGGTCGCAGTCTGGCGACGATGGCCGCGCTGACCTGGCTCAACCCCCACCTCTACCTCGACATGGTCGTCCTGGGCACGATCGCCACCAGCCACGGGCCGGACCGCTGGTGGTACTACCTCGGGCTGTGCGTCGCCAGCGTGAGCTGGTTCAGCGCCCTGGGCTTCGGGAGCGCACGCCTCCAACCGTTCTTCGCACGGCCCCGCTCCTGGCAGCTGCTGGACGCCACCATCGCGGTGGTCATGGTCACGATCGGGATGGGGCTGATCCTCGGCGGCTGAGTCCCCTCAGCAACCGATCAGACGCTGGGCCAGATACCCCTCCACCTGGTCCAGACCCACCCGCTCCTGGCTCATCGAGTCGCGCTCGCGGATGGTGACGGCCTGGTCCTCGAGGGTGTCGAAGTCGACGGTGACGCAGAACGGCGTGCCGATCTCGTCCTGGCGGCGGTAGCGGCGCCCGATCGCGCCGGCGTCGTCGAACTCGACCATCCAGTGACGGCGCAGGGCGGTGGCGAGGTCCCGTGCCTTCGGCGAGAGGTCGGCGTTGCGCGAGAGCGGCAGCACGGCGACCTTCATCGGGGCCAGCCGGGGGTCGAGGCGCAGCACCGTGCGCTTGTCGACGCCCCCCTTGGCGTTGGGGGCCTCGTCCTCGGTGTAGGCCTCCACGAGGAAGGTCATGAGCGACCGCGAGAGCCCGGCCGCGGGCTCGATGACGTAGGGGGTGTAGCGCTCACCGGTCGTCTGGTCGAAGTAGGACAGGTCGGTGCCCGAGTGCTTGCTGTGCGTGCTCAGGTCGAAGTCGGTGCGGTTGGCCACGCCCTCCAGCTCGCCCCACTCGCTGCCGGTGAAGTTGAAGCGGTACTCGATGTCGACGGTGCGCTTGGAGTAGTGCGACAGCTTGTCGGCCGGGTGCTCGTAGAGACGCAGGTTCTCTGGGTCGATGCCCAGGTCGACGTACCAGGCCAGGCGCTCGTCGATCCAGTACTGGTGCCACTGCTCGTCCTCGCCTGGCTTGACGAAGAACTCCATCTCCATCTGCTCGAACTCGCGGGTGCGGAAGATGAAGTTGCCGGGGGTGATCTCGTTGCGGAAGCTCTTGCCGGTCTGGGCGATGCCGAACGGCGGCTTCTTGCGCGCCGCCCCCATGACGTTGGCGAAGTTGATGAAGATGCCCTGCGCGGTCTCGGGCCGCAGGTAGTGCAGGCCCGACTCGTCCTCGATGACGCCGAGGTAGGTCTTGAGCATCATGTTGAACTCGCGCGGCTCGGTCCAGGCGCCGCGGGTGCCGCAGTTGGGGCACGCGATGTCGGCGAGCACGATGTCGTCGGGATCGACGGTCTCGCCGCGGCCCTTCTTGTTCGCCTTCTCGGCCACCGCCTCCTGCATGTGGTCCAGGCGGAAGCGCTTGTGGCACGACTGGCACTCCGTCAGCGGGTCGGAGAACTCCCCGACGTGGCCGGAGGCGACCCAGGTCTGACGCGGCAGGATGATCGAGGAGTCGAGGCCGACGACGTCGTCGCGGGACTGGACGACCGAGCGCCACCACTGACGCTTGATGTTCTCCTTCAGGGCGACACCGAGGGGGCCGTAGTCCCAGGCGCTGCGGGTTCCTCCGTAGATCTCGCCACTGGGGAAGACGAAACCGCGGCGCTTGCAGAGGGACACGACAGTGTCGACGGTGGAGGTCTGAGCCATGCCGGCCAGTCTAGGGGTGCCTCGCCCACCGGCCGGACGGCCTACGCTGGCACCGTGTCCACCGCACCACGCTCCCCCGACCATCCCACCGCCGACACCGCTCCCGGTCCGTTCCGCCACCGGGTCGAGCAGGCCTCGCGACCGGCGCTGGAGGCGCTCGGCAGGCTGCCTGTCTGGCTGCCGTTCCTGGCCCTGCTGGTGCTGATGCTCGGCGGCGGCTTCCTCGGCGGGCCGGTCGGGTGGGTGATGGTCGGCCTCGCGCTCGCCTTCATCCTGTGGCTGCTCTACCTGTCCTGGCCACGCCTGAGCGGTATGGACCGCGTCATGCGCGTCGCCGTGCTGCTGCTCTTCGCGGTGGTCACGGTCGTCCAGCTCCTGCCGCGAGGGTAGACACCGGCGCCGGTGGGCGTCGTTTTGACAATCATTCTCATTCTCGGGGATGATGAGGTATGCCGTACCACCCCCGCTCCCGCTCCGTGCTCGCCGCCCTCCCGCTGGCCCTGGTGCTGGCCTCGTGCGGCGGTGGGGCCGACGGAGACACCGGCACCGGGACGGGCGCGACCTCCGGGGGGGCCGGCGCCGAGCCCCTCAGCGTGGTGGCGAGCTTCTACCCGCTGCAGTACCTCACCCAGCAGGTTGCGGGCGAGCACGCCGAGGTCGACGTCCTGACGTCCCCCGGCGTGGACCCGCACGAGGTCGAGCTGAGCCCCCGTCAGATCGCCGAGCTGGGCAGCGCCGACCTCGTCGTGGTCCTGGCCGGCCTGCAGCCGGCCGTGGACGAGGCCGTCGCGCAGCAGTCGCCGCAGCACACGCTGGACATCGCGGACGCCGCCGACCTCCTGGCCCTCGGGGAGAGCACGGTGGAGCACGACGAGCACGTCGACGCCGGCGCGGACGACGGGCACGACCACGGCGCCGAGGACCCGCACTTCTGGCTCGACCCGCTGCGCTACGCCGACGCGGCCGACGCGGTCGCCGCCCGGCTCGCCGAGGTTGACCCCGAGAACGCCGACGCCTACCTCGCGAACGCCGAGGCCCTGGTCGCCGAGCTGACCACCCTCGACGGGGAGTTCCAGCGGGGGCTGGCCACCTGCGAGACCCGTGACGTCGTGACCACGCACGAGGCCTTCGGCTACCTCGGGCACCGCTACGACCTCAACGTGATCGGCATCACCGGCATCAGCCCGGAGTCCGAGCCCTCCCCCGCCCGGCTGGCGGAGGTGACCGCCCAGGTGCGCGACCTGGGGGTCGGCACGATCTTCACCGAGCCGCTGCTCCCCCCCGGCATCGCCGAGACCGTCGCGCAGGAGACCGGCGCCTCCGTGCTCACGCTCGACCCCGTCGAGGGCATCAACGACGCCTCGGCCGGTGCGGACTACCTCGGCGTCATGCGCGCCAACCTCGCAGCCCTGCGCGACGGGCTGGTGTGCTCATGACGGCCCCGCCCGGCCCGACGCCCCCGGTCCTGCTCCTGCGCGGCGCCGCCTTCGGCTACCGCGGCCGACCCGTCGTCACCGACGTCGACCTGACCGTGCTCGCCGGCGAGGTGATCGCCGTGCTCGGACCCAACGGCTCCGGCAAGAGCACCCTGGTCAAGGGGCTGCTCGGGCTGTCCCAGCACCTGTCCGGGGACGTCACCGTGCTGGGCACCCCGCTGGCCCGGATGCGGGACCGCACGCGCATCGGCTACGTGCCCCAACGCCATACCCTCGTGGGTGGGGTCCGCGCCACGGTCTCCGAGGTCGTCTCGACCGGGCTGCTGGCCACCCGCCCGTGGTGGCGACGGGCGGGCCGCGGCGACCGGGAGGCGGTCCAGGTCGCGCTCGAGGCGGTGGGGCTCGCGGACCGCTCGCGCTTCGACGTCGACACCCTTTCCGGCGGCCAGCAGCGCCGCGTGCTCATCGCCCGGGCACTGGTCGCACGACCCGAGGTCCTGGTCATGGACGAGCCGACGGCGGGGGTCGACCGCGCCAGCCAGGGCGTCCTCGCCGGCGTGCTCCAGCGCCTCGGCGAGCAGGGCACCACGATGCTGGTGGTCACCCACGAGCTCACCGCGCTGCGGGGGGTGGTGGACCGGATCGTCGAGGTGGACACCGGTCACCTCACCTTCGACGGCACCCCGGAGGGGTATGCCGAGCACCAGCTCGAGCTGGCCCGCGCGGCCAGGAGGGTGGCGTCATGAGCGAGATGCTGTCGTTGGAGTTCATGCGCAACGCGCTGCTGGCCGCCCTGCTCGTCGGCCTGGTCGCACCCATGGTCGGGATCTTCCTGGTCCAGCGCCGGCTGTCGCTCGTGGGCGACGGCATCGGGCACGTAGCCCTGGCCGGCGTCGCCGTCGGGGTCGCGACGGGGCAGAGCCCGCTGTGGACGGCCCTGCTCGCGGCAGCGGCCGCGGGGGCGGTCATCGAGCTCGTGCGCGTGCGTGGCCGGACCTCCGGCGACGTCGCGCTGGCCCTGATGTTCTACGGCGGCATCGCTGCCGGCGTGGTCATCATCAACCGTGCGGAGGGCGCGCAGACCGGCAACCTCACCGGCTACCTGTTCGGCGCCATCACCACGACCACGCGGAGCGACCTCGTGGTCTTCGCCGCGCTGTCGGTCACCATCGCGGCCGTCGTGCTCGTGCTGCGCCAGCGCCTCTTCGCCGTCGCCGGCGACGAGGAGTACGCGCGCGCCTCGGGGCTGCCGGTCCTGGCCCTCAACGTCCTGCTGGCGGTCCTCACCGCCGTGACCGTCGTGGTGGCGATGCGGGTCATCGGGCTGCTGCTCATCAGCGCGCTGATGATCATCCCGAACGCCGCCGCCCAGCAGGTGTCCGCCAGCTTCCGCGCGGCCAGCTGGTGGGCCGTCGTCGTCGGGGTGCTGGCCTCCGTCGGCGGCGTGGTCGCCTCCTACCGGCTGGACACCGCCACCGGCGGCACGATCGTGCTGCTGGCCGTCGCGCTCTTCTGCCTCGCGGCCCTGGCCGGGGTGGTCCGGCACAAGGTCGCGGCGGCCCGCCACCGGCACGCCGAGCGGCACCTGCACGAGCACGGCCCGGGCTGCGGGCACGAGGCCGTGCTGCACGGCGACCACGTGGACTACCTCCACGACGGACACCGCCACGCCGCGCACGAGGGGCACTACGACGAGCACGCCTCGGGACCGCAGACCCTGGCCCCGGCCGTCGACGACGGACGGGGCGAGCGGACCGAGCACGAGGTGAGCCAATGACCACGGCCCGCCGACCGACCCGCCAGCAGTCCGCCGTGATCGAGCAGCTGGGCGCGACAGAGGACTTCACCAGCGCCCAGGACCTGCACGCCCGCCTCCGCGAGGAAGGGGCGAAGGTGGGTCTGGCGACCGTCTACCGTACGCTCTCGGCGCTCGCCGCGGCGGGTGAGGTCGACACGATCCGCACCGACGAGGGCGAGGCCGTCTACCGCAGGTGCTCCACCGGCCACCACCACCACCTCGTATGCCGCAGCTGCGGCCGTACCGTGGAGATCGAGGGTCCGGACGTCGAGCGCTGGGCCGACCGGGTCGCCGCCGAGCACGGGTTCACCGACCTCGCCCACACCCTGGAGATCTTCGGGACCTGCACCGACTGCCCGCGCTGACCGGCTCTCGCCCTAGACCTGGTCTGCCTTGTCGACCGCTCCGCCGTAGCGCCGGTCGCGCGAGGCGTACTGGTCGATAGCCGCCCACAGGTGCCGCCGGTCGAAGTCAGGCCACAGCGTGTCGAGGAAGACCATCTCGGCGTAGGCGCTCTGCCAGAGCAGGAAGTTGGAGGTGCGCTGCTCCCCCGAGCTGCGGACGAACAGGTCCACGTCGGGCACCTCGGGGTGGTAGAGGTAGCGCCCGATCGTCCGCTCGTCGATCCCGCGCGGCGACAGCCGACCGTCCCGCACGTCCTCCCCGATCCGGCGCACGGCGTCGGCGATCTCCGCCCGTCCGCCGTAGTTGACGCAGAAGTTGAGGGTGATGACGTCGTTGTCCCGGGTGCGGCGCTCGGCGTCCTGCAGCTCGGAGATCACCGACCTCCACAGCCGGGGCGTGCGGCCGGACCACACCACCCGCACGCCCCAGGAGTCGAGCTCGTCGCGACGCCGGTGGATCACGTCGCGGTTGAAGCCCATGAGGAAGCGCACCTCGTCCGGGCTGCGGCGCCAGTTCTCCGTGGAGAAGGCGTAGGCGCTGATGCAGGTGACGCCGATCTCGATGGCACCGGCGATGACGTCGAGCAGGCTCGCCTCCCCCGCCTCGTGGCCCTGGGTGCGCTTGAGACCACGCTCGTTGGCCCAGCGCCCGTTGCCGTCCATGACGATCGCGACGTGCCGGGGCACGAGGTCCCGCGGAACCTCCGGCGGGCGCGCCCCCGAGGGGTGCGGGAAGGGCGGCTGCGCGACGCGGCGGCTGCTCATGACTCTCAGGAGGTCCTCTCGACGTGGCGCAGCGACCGCACGCCGCGCTCCAGGTGCCACTGCAGGTAGGCGGCGACCAGACCGCTCGCCTCGTGGCGGTGCCGGCTCTGGCTGACGTCCGCCACGGACCAGTCGCCGGTGAAGAGGGCACCCAGCAGCACCAGCGTCTCCGGCGCGGGCGCGGACGACCCGGGCGGACGGCATACCGGGCAGACCGACCCGCCCGAGGGGACGTGGAAGGCCCGGTGCGGCCCTGTCATCCCGCACCGCGCGCAGTCGAGGAAGGAGGCCCGCCACCCGGCGATCGCCAGCGCCCGGACCAGGTAGGAGTCGAGGACGAGGCGCGGGTCGTGCTCGCCCGCCGCGAGCGCGGACAGCCCGCCGGCGAGCAGGCGGAAGTGCTGCACCGCCGGCTGGCCCTCCTCCGTCAGCTGCTCGCAGGTCTCGAGCATGACGTTGGCCGCGGTGAACGCCGGGTAGTCGCGTGCGATGGCCTCGCCGTAGGCGGCCAGGGAGTCGGCCTGGGTGATGGTGTCGAGGTTGCGACCCTCGTAGCACTGGACGTCCACGACCATCCCCGGCTCCAGGCGCGCCCCGAACTTCGACCTCGTGCGGCGGACCCCCTTGGCCACGGCCCGCACCTGTCCGCGCCCGCGCGTCAGCAGGGTGACGATGCGGTCTGCCTCGCCCAGCTTGTGCGTGCGCAGCACGACGGCGGCCTCGCGGTAGGTGGGCATGGGTCCATTGTCCCCCTCCGCGACGCGGTGCGACGGCAGCGCGCCGACGCTAGCGGTGTTCGCACAGGTGTTCTATGCTGGCAGTCATGATGCTGCAGGGGTCGCTGCTGGACCAGGTGGAGGAGGTGGGCCTGCGCACGCTCGGCGCGACGGTGCGGCGCACGGTCCTGGGCGACGGTGCCTGGCTCGACGTGCGGCCGGGCTGGCTCACCGGCGCCGACGAGCTGTTCGCCCGCCTGACGCCCGATGGCCCGGCCGGGGTGGACTGGCACGCGGAACGGCGCCAGATGTGGGACCGCGAGGTGGACACTCCCCGTCTGCTGCGGTTCTACGGCGAGGGCGAGCGCTGGCCCGACCCTGTCCTGGAGCAGGCCCGTCAGGACCTGAGCGCGTACTACGCCACCGAGCTCGGCGAGCCGTTCCGGACCGCCGGCATGTGCCTCTACCGCGACGGCCGCGACAGCGTCGCCTGGCACGGCGACCGGGTCGGGCGCAGCAGCACGCAGGACACGATGGTCGCCATCGTCAGCCTCGGCGCGCCGCGGGCGCTGCTGCTGCGGCCCCGTGGTGGCGGGGCGAGCACGAGGTATGTCGTGGGGCACGGGGACCTGCTGGTGATGGGTGGGTCCTGCCAGCGCACCTGGGACCACTGCGTGCCCAAGACCAGGCAGCCGGTGGGGCCGCGCATCAGCATCCAGCTCCGGCCCCGCGGCGTGCGCTGAGCCAGCGTCCTGCCAGGTGTCACACGGCCTGGCGGCCGATCCGGGCGTGGAGCAGCTCGCGCACGGCGGCCGCGTCCCGGCAGGTCAGCGCCCGGTCGGCCAGCTCTCGGAAGCCCCGGGCCGAGCCGGTGCGCAGCCGCTCCTTGACCATCGGGACGGTCGCGGCCGACGCGCTGAGCTCGTGCACGCCCAGGCCCACGAGCAGCCCCACCACGTCCGGGTCGGCGGCCATCGCGCCGCAGACCCCGAGGACGACGCCGGGCGGCAGGTGGTCCGCGACGTGCCGGACGAGCTGCAGGACAGCAGGTTCGAGAGGGTCCGACCACGGGCTCAGGGTGGTGTTGCCGCGCTCCGCCGCCAGGGTGTACTGCGCGAGGTCGTTGCTGCCGATCGACACGAAGTCGAGGTCGGCGGCCAGCTCGCGGATCCGCAGGGCCGCGGCCGGCACCTCGACCATGATGCCCACGTCGAGACGGGCCGCCACCTCCGCCAGACCGGCCCGTGCGGCCGCCCGCTCGAGCAGGCGGCGCATGGCCACGACGTCGTCGGCCGTCGTCACCATCGGGAACATCACCCGCACCCGACGGTCGACCGCGACCCGGCAGATCGCCTCGAGCTGGTCGAGGAGGAGCGCAGGGTCGGCAGCGAAGGCCCGCACGCCCCGGGCCCCGAGGAAGGGATTGTGCTCCACCCTCCCGGGGATGAACGGCAGCGACTTGTCCCCGCCGACGTCCCAGGTGCGGATGGTCACCGGGTGGGGCGCGTAGGCGTCCGCGATCGCCGCATACACCTCGGTCTGCTGCTCCACGCTCGGCGCGTGACGCCACTGCGCGAAGACGGCCTCGGTGCGGACCAGGCCGGAGCCCTCGGCGCCCAGACCGGCGCCCAGGCGGGCGACGGCCAGGCTGGAGACGTTGGCGCGGACCGCCACACCGAGCCCGTCGGTGGTGGCCGCAGCCACGTGGGCGTTGTCGATCGCGTGCCGGCGCTCCCGCCGACGGCCCTCGAGCATCGTCTCGAAGGTGGCCCGGCGCTCGTCGTCCGGGTCGATCTCCAGGATCCCGGTGCGCACGTCGAAGGCGATGATGGTGCCCTCCGGCACGTCGACGGCGTCCCCGGCACCGGTGAGCACCGGCACCCCTCGCGATGAGGCGATGAGCACGCCGTGCCCCGTGCCGCCTCCGCGGCGGGTGATGACCCCCTGGACGGTCGACGCGTTCAGCGAGATGGCCAGCGCCGGGTCCAGCTCGTCGACGACCAGCACACCCTGGCCCAGCACCTCGGGCTCCTCGGCCCCCATCAGCACACGCAGCACCCGCTCCCCGATGCTGTGCACGTCCTGGCCCCGCTCTCGCTGGTAGGGGTCGGGCAGATCCGCGAAGCGGCGGGCGGCGTCGTCGACGGCGTCGGACCAGGCGCGGGCCCCCGAGGCCCCGCCCGCGATCCGTTCCTCCACGTCGGCATGGATCTGGGGGTCCGAGAGCAGCACGGCGTGGGCCTCGAAGACCTCGGCCTGCCCCTCGCCGAGGTGCCGTCTGGCATGCCCGGCGAGCTCCCCGAGCTTGGCGACGGCCAGCTTCACGGCCTCGCGCACCGCACGGCGCTCCGTGTCCGGGTCGGCCGCCACCCTCAGGTCGGGGTCCAGCGGGGCCTCGATGCGGACGACGGGTCCGATGGCCGCGTCCAGCCCGGAGCCGGCGATGCCCGGCTCCTCGGACACCGCCGGAGCCAGCCTCGTGGCCTCCTCGAGCGGCTCGAGCGCGGCGGGCAGGTCGCCGAAGCCCGACGCGGCGAGCTCGGACAGACGACCCAGCACCTCTGCCGCCCGGGGGCCCTCCGCCTCGACGAGCAGCACGTGCCCCTGCCGCGCGTCGAGGGTCGCCACCCCCGAGAGGCTGAGCGCGTCGACGGGGCCACGTCCCGACGTCAGGTTGCGGACCATCACCCGGGTCTGCGGGGCGACCTCGGCCGCCACCCCCACGAGGCGGGCCGCGGGCCGGGCGTGCAGCCCGTGCTCCGCGACGACGGACAGCTCGGCGGCGCGCCCGGACGGCAGGGCGGGAACGGACCCCCCTGCCGGCCGCGGCGGGTCGCAGCCCAGGTGCGCGATCTTGGGAGCCAGGCCCACCTCCGCCTCGTGGGCGCAGGTGTGCAGGTCCGCGCCCGAGGCTGCCGCGACGACGGCCGCCACCAGTCCCTCGACGACCGGTGCCGGGCTGAGCCGGACCCGACCGGCCACCTCGGGCGGGACCAGCTCCAGCGCCATCTCGGCCGACAGCACGGCGCTGCCGAGGTCGAGGAGCACCAGGACCCCTGCACCGGCGGACGCCTCGTCGGCCCGCACCAGGGCCTGCGCGACAGCACCGGCGTCGGTGCCCAGGGTGGTGCCGTCCAGGCCCGCGGCCACCCCGACGTGCAGGCCCTCACGCCCGGTCACCATCTGGGTGGCCAGCTCGACGGCCGCCGACGCCAGTGCCCTGCTGTGGGAGACGACGACGAGGGCGATCACGGGTCTCAGGCGAGCGTGTCTGCGGCAGCCTGCAGGATGAGGGCCGCACTGCTCGCACCGGGGTCGACGTGCCCGGCGCTGCGCTCCCCCAGGTAGGATGCCCGGCCCTTGCGCGCCACCAGCGGCTCGGTGGCGTCGCGTCCCTGCGCTGCCGCGTCGGCCGCGGCCTGCAGGCAGTCGGCGAGCGACCGGCCTGCACGGGTGGCCTCGTCGAAGGTGGCGACCGCCGGCGCGAGAGCGTCATACATCGTCTTGTCGCCGACCTCGGCCTTGCCGCGCGCGACGACGCCCTCCGCCCCGGCACGCAGGGCCTGGGCAAGCTCCAGCGGCCCGGCGTCGGTCGTGGCGCCCAGCGGTGCGGCCAGTCGCAGGAAGAAGGTGCCGTAGAGCGGCCCGGCAGCACCGCCGACGGTGCTGACCAGGGTCATGCCCACCTTCTTGAGGTAGGCCTCGATGCCGGTGAACTGCTCCTCACCGGCCAGCTCGGCGCAGCGGCCGAAACCGCGGGCCATGTTGGTGCCGTGGTCGCCGTCGCCGATGGCACGGTCGAGGTCGGTCAGGTGCTCGGCCTGGTCCGTCACGGCCGCGGCGGCGGCAGCCACCCAGGACTGGAAGGCGGTCAGATCAGCCATGTCTTCCTCTCACAGTGACCATCTCAGGCCGGGGGTGTTCACGGGAGCATCCCACAGGCGGACGATCTCGTCGTCCGCCCGCAGGACGGTGACCGAGCAGCCGGCCATCTCCAGGGAGGTGACGTGGTTGCCGACCAGGGTGCGGGCGACGCGGAGACCGGCCGCCTCCAGGAGGGTGTGGACCTCGTGGTACATCAGGTAGAGCTCCATCAGCGGCGTGCCGCCCATGCCGTTGAGCATGACGACCACCGGGTCTCCGCGGTCGGGAGCCAGGTCGGTGAGCACCGGCTCGAGCAGGGCGGCAGCGACCTCCCGTGCCGGACGCAGCAGGACCCGCTCGCGCCCGGGCTCCCCGTGGATGCCGATCCCGAGCTCGATCTCGTCCTCGGCGAGGGAGAAGGTCGGCAGGCCGGCCGCCGGCACGGTGCCGGAGGTGAGGGCCACCCCCATCGAGCGGGCCCGGTCGTTCACCCGTCGGGCCAGCTCGGCGCACTCGGCCAGCGGGCGACCCTCCTCCGCGGCCGCTCCCACGATCTTCTCCACGAGGACGGTGGCCCCGACGCCCCGGCGTCCTGCGGTGAAGAGGCTGTCGTGGACAGCCACGTCGTCGTCGACGAGGACCGTCTCGACCTGCAGACCCTCGTCGTCCGCGGTCCCCGCGACCAGCTCTGCGGCCATCTCGGCGTTGAGCACGTCCCCGGTGTAGTTCTTGACGACGTGCAGCACCCCGGCCCCGCCGTCGGCGAGCCGGAAGGCGGCGACCATCTGGTCCGGCACCGGAGAGGTGAAGACCTCCCCGCAGCAGGCGGCGTCGAGCATGCCGCGCCCCACGTAGCCCGCGTGCAGCGGCTCGTGCCCAGCCCCTCCGCCGGCGACGAGCCCGACCTTGCCCGGGGTGGCGCCCTCGCGGCGGCTCACCACGCGCAGGCCGAGATCGACCGCGAGCCGGTCGGGATGCGCGGCGGCCATCCCGGCCAACGACTCGACGACCACGTCGGCGGGGTCGTTGATGAGCTTCTTCATGGGGTCACTCTGCCAGTCTCCGCGGGGCTCGTCCGCTAGAACCCTAGGCGGTCGAGCTGCTTGGGGTCGCGCTGCCAGTCCTTGGCCACCTTGACGTGCAGGTCGAGGTAGACCCGGTGGCCGAGCAGCGCCTCGATGCCCTGCCTGGCGGTGGTCCCGACCTCTCGCAGCCGGGATCCGCCCCGGCCGATGATGATCGCCTTCTGGCTGGGGCGCTCGACGTAGACGTTGACGCGCACGTCGCTGATGGGGTCGCCCTCGGGACGGTCCTCGCGGGCCACGATCTCCTCGACCTGGACCGCGAGGCTGTGCGGCAGCTCGTCGCGCACGCCCTCCAGGGCGGCCTCCCGGACGAGCTCGGCGATCATGACCACCGCCGGCTCGTCGGTGAGCTGGTCGGAGGGGTAGAGGGCCGGCGAGGCGGGAAGGTAGGAGGAGAGCACGTCGGCCACCTCGTCGACCTGGTCGCCGCGCACCGCCGAGCAGGGGATGATCGCGGCCCAGTCGCCGAGCCGGTCGATGCCGACCAGGTGCTCGGCGAGCCGGTCACGGGTGACCTTGTCGGCCTTGGTCGCGATCGCGACGACCGGCACGCGGTGGACCCGGTGCAGCTCGATGAGGTCGTTCGCGATGTAGGTGTCGCCGGGGCCGATCCGCTCGTCGGCGGGCATGCAGAAGCCGATGACGTCGACGGTCAGCAGCGTCTCGCGCACGAGGTGGTTCAACCGCTTGCCCAGCAGCGTGCGCGGGCGGTGCAGCCCGGGCGTGTCGACGAGGACCAGCTGCGAGGTGTCCGTGGTGCGGATCCCGCGGATCGTGTGCCGCGTGGTCTGCGGCTTGGACGAGGTGATCGCCACCTTCGACCCGACCAGGGCGTTGGTCAGCGTGGACTTGCCGGCGTTGGGCCGACCGACCAGGCAGGCGAACCCGCTGCGGTAGGCCGCGCCGGTCGTCCCGGGCGCGTCGGCGCCGTCGCCCCCGGTGGTGTCGGGGTGGGGGGTGTCAGTGGGCACGGCTCTCCTCGGTGAACTGGGTGACCACGCTCTGCCCGTCGCCGGGCTGCTCCTGCTGGCCGCGCCGGTGGTCAGGGTGGTCGGGCTGCTCCTCGGTCGGCGGCAGCCGGCGGACCAGGACGGTGGCGACTCGGCGACGCCGTCCCGCCATCCGTTCGGCCGTCAGCTCCAGGCCGGCGACCTCGCCGACCGCGCCCTGGATGGGCACCATGCCGAGGGCGGTGGCGAGCAGGCCGCCGACGGAGTCGACGTCCTCGGTCTCGATCTCCACCTCGAACATCTCGGCGAGGTCGTCGACGGGCAGGTTCGCGGGCACCCGTACGAGCTCGGTCCCGTCGTCGGCGACGACGGTCTCGGTCTCGATCTGGTCGCGGTCGTACTCGTCGTTGATCTCGCCGACGATCTCCTCGACGATGTCCTCGATGGTGATGAGTCCCGCGGTGCCGCCGTACTCGTCGATGACGATCGCGACGTGCTGGCGACCCCGCTGCATCTCCTTGAGCAGGTCGGCGACCCGCTTCATCTCCGGCACGCGCTGGACCGGCCGCATCACCTCGGTGACGTGGACCCCCCCGGCCGACCCGGGGCTGTGGTTGACCTGGCGGGCGACGTCCTTGAAGTACAGCATCCCGAGCACGTCGTCGGTGTCCTCGCCCACGACCGGGACCCGGGAGAAGCCGGAGCGCAGGAAGAGCGACATCGCCTGCCGCAGGACCTTCTCGGACTTGATCGCCACGAGGTCGGGGCGCGGCACCATGACCTCGCGGGCGACGGTGTCCCCGAGCTCGAAGATCGAGTGGATCATGTCGCGCTCGTCGTCCTCGATCACGGCCGACTCGCCCGCGAGGTCGACCAGCTCGCGGAGCTCGGTCTCGGTGGCGAACGGGCCGTCGCTGTAGCCGCGGCCCGGCGTGACCGCGTTGCCGAACAGAACGAGCAGCTGCGCCAGCGGGCCGAGGACGAGCCGCAGCAGCCGGACGACCGGGGCGGACGCGAGCGCGAGCGCGTCGACGTGCTGGCGGCCCAGGGTGCGGGGCGAGACGCCGACGACGACGAAGGAGACGAGTGCCATGATCCCCACCGCCCACAGGGCGGTCTGCCAGTGGGAGTCGGTGACCGTGTCCACGGCGACCGTCACCGCGACCGCGGTGGCCGCCTCGGCCGTGACCCTGACGAAGGTGCTGACCGCCAGGTAGGGGCCGGGGTCGGTCGCGATGCGCGCGAGGGCGCGGGATCCGGAGCGCCCCTCGAGGGCGAGCTGGTCGGCGTGGTGCCGGCTGACACGCTGCATGGCGGTCTCGCCGGCGGTGAGCAGGAAGGTGATCGCCGTCGTCAGGAGAGCGATCGCCACCAGGGGAGTCATCGCTGCCCCGCCTCCGGCGCCGCCGTCGTGGACCGTCCGCGCTGGGCGAGGAAGGTCAGCAGGAGGGTGCGCTGCAGGTCGAACATCTCGCGTTCCTGGTCCGGCTCCGCATGGTCGAAGCCCAGCAGGTGCAGGATGCCGTGCGTGGTGAGCAGGAGGAGCTCGTCACCGACGGCGTGACCGGCGGCCGCCGCCTGGGTCCGCGCGACCGAGGGGCACAGGACGACGTCGCCCAGCAGGCCGGGCGCGGGCTCCTCCCCCTCGCGGCCGGGCCGCAGCTCGTCCATGGGGAAGCTCATCACGTCCGTGGGGCCGGGCAGGTCCATCCACCGCTCGTGCAGGGCCGTCATCGCCGGCTCGTCGACGAGGGTGATGGTCAGCTCGGCACGCGGGTGCACGCGCAGCTGCTCGAGCACGTGGCGTCCCAGGTCGGCCAGCTCCTGCTCGGGCACCGGCGCGGGGACCTCCCCCGACTCGTTGAGGATCTCGACGCTCACGCGTGGTCCCCCTTGGCCGCACGCCTGCTGCGTCGTTCGTCGTGCCGCTCGTAGGCGTTGACGATCTCGCCGATCAGCCGGTGGCGCACGACGTCGTCGCTGGTCAACCGTGCGAAGTGGATGTCGTCGACCTCGTCCAGGATCTCCTGGACCACCTTGAGGCCGGACTGGGTCCCGCCCGGGAGGTCGACCTGCGTGGTGTCCCCGGTGACGACCATCTTGGAGCCGAACCCGAGTCGAGTGAGGAACATCTTCATCTGCTCGGGCGAGGTGTTCTGGGCCTCGTCGAGGATGATGAAGGCGTCGTTGAGCGTGCGGCCCCTCATGAAGGCCAGCGGCGCGACCTCGATCGTCCCTGAGGCCATGAGCTTGGCCATCGAGTCGGGGTCGACCATGTCGTGCAGCGCGTCGTAGAGCGGCCTCAGGTAGGGGTCGATCTTGTCGTTGAGCGTGCCGGGCAGAAAACCCAGGCGCTCACCGGCCTCCACCGCGGGGCGGGTGAGGATGATCCGGTTGACCTGCTTGGCCTGCAGAGCCGCGACCGCCTTGGCCATCGCGAGGTAGGTCTTGCCGGTGCCCGCCGGACCCAGGCCGAAGATGATCGTGTGCTCGTCGATCGCGTCGACGTAGTGCTTCTGGTTGAGCGTCTTGGGGCGGATGGTGCGGCCCCGGTTGCTCACGATGTTCATCGACAGGACGTCCACGGGCCGCTCGGTCGTCGAGGCGCGCAGCATCCCGATCGAGCGCTCGACCGCGTCCCGGTTGAGCGGCTGCCCGGTGCCGGCCACCGCGACCAGCTCGTCGAGCAGCCTCTCCGCCAGGGCCATCTCGCCTGTCTCGCCGGCCAGCCGGACCTCGTTGCCGCGCACGTGCACGTCGAGCTTGGGAAAGGCTCTCTCGATGGTGCGGAGCAGCTCGTCGCGCGGCCCCAGGAGGGCGACCATGGCCACGTCCTGGGGGATCACGACGGTGTGGGTGGGCACGCCCGGGTGGGCGGGACTGGCGGGTTGCGCTTCTGTCATCAGGACGTCAGTCTATGCGTCTGCGGCACGACCGCCGGGCGAGCGCGCGCGGCGCTGAGCACGGACAGCAGCCCCACACCGACCGCCACGACCAGCGTGCCCACGAAGGCCGTGTGGGGGTCGGAGGAGTAGGAGAGGCCGAAGATGACGCCGGTGAGTGCCAGCGCGGCCGCACCGGTGAGGGCCTCCCCCACCTGCAGCGCCGAGGAGTTGCGGCCGATCTCGGCCGGGGGCGAGAGCCGCATCGTCAGCAGCGAGGTCGTGGGGTAGGCCAGCCCGACGCCCAGGGTGGCCACGCCGTAGACCAGCACGACGACCCAGCCCGGCCCCGAACGCTCGACGGTGACCGCGAGCGTGAGCATCATGACGACGAAGATCAGGGTGCCGGCCCACATGACCCGGTAGCGGTCCGTCTGGTCCCCCAGCCGTCCCTGCACCCACGACCCGAGCGCCCAGGCCACGGAGGCGACGGCCAGCACCGCGCCTGCCTCCGCCGGCGAGTAGCCGTGCTGGTCGCGCAGGAGGAGCGGCAGGTAGGCCTCGGCGGCCAGGAAGGAGCCGCCCATCGCCGCCCGGACGCCGATCACCGACGGCAGACCCCGGGCGAGCACGAGCGTCCCCACTGGCAGCAGACGCCGGCTCGCCAGCCCCAGGAGCACGACGACGACGGCGCCGACCACCCACTCCGCGCCCTCGACCGCCTCGCCGGCCAGGTTCAGCAGGCCGACCCCGAGGGCCGCGACCACGGCCCAGACGATCGTGGAGGGACGAAGGTAGGGGGCGTCGTCGCCGGCCCGGGTCCCGGCCAGCGCCCGCCAGAAGACGAGCAGGGCCACGCCCACCAGGGGTGTCACGCCGAGGAAGACCCACCGCCACGAGAGGTGCTCGACCAGGAACCCCGTCAGCAGCGGGCCGACCAGCCCCGGCACCACCCACGCCGCCGCGAGCAGCGAGAACACCGCCGGTCGCTGCGCGTCGGGGATCCGCTGCGCGATCACGACATACACCGCGACGGTGGACAGACCGGTGCCCAGGCCCTGCAGCCCCCGGCCCGCCACGAAGACCGACATCGTCGGCGAGAGCCCGGCCAGCACCAGGCCGGCCGCGAAGAGCAGGACGCCGGCGACCACGACCCGCTTCGGGCCGCCGTGGTCGCTCCACCAGCCGCCGACGATCATCCCGACGACGCTGGCCGCGACGGTCGCACCGAAGGCCATGTTGTAGAGGTGGTAGCCGTCCAGGGCAGCCGCGACCGTGGGCATCGCAGCACCGACGGCGATGTACTCGAGCGCGAACAGCGCGATCAGCGCTGCTGACCCGACCGAGGCGCTGCGCAGCCCCGGGGCGAAGATCGAGACGGGCCCGGCGCCCTCGACGGGCACGCGGGTGGCGGCGCTCACCGCCACCCCGACCGGGTGTGCAGTGCCGAAAGGGCCGCGGCCCCCGCGGTGGAGGTGCGCAGGACGGTCCGTCCCAGCCGCACCGGGCGGGCGCCGGCAGCGGTCAGCGCCTCGAGCTCGGCCGGGGTGAGGCCCCCCTCGGGACCGACGACCAGGAGCAGCTCGCCCCGGGACGGGATGTCGACGGTGGTCAGCTGCTCCTCGGCGTCCTCGTGGAGCACGAGCGCCAGGGTCGCCGCGCCCGCCCGCGCGACCAGCGCCCCGCGGTCCGCCAGCGGCGCCACCGCGGGGATGCGTGCCCGGCGCGCCTGCTTGGTGGCGGCGAGCGCGACCTGCTGCCACCTGCGGTGGGCCTTGTCCGCCCGCTCCCCCTTCCACCGCACGATCGAGCGGTCCGCCTGCCAGGGGACGATCTCGTCGACGTCGAGCTCGGTGGCCGCCTCGACCGCCATCAGGTCGCGGTCGCCCTTGGCGAGGGCCTGGACGAGCACCAGCCGCAGGTCCGGTCCGAGCTCCTCGCGCACGTCGTGCACGTCGAGGTCGAGCGCGCCCCGGTGGGCGGTCGTCACGGTGCAGGTCGCGATCCTGCCGGCACCGTCGCCGACGAGCACCGGCTCTCCGGGGGCCAGCCGCTGGACGTCGGCGGCGTGCCGACCCTCGGGGCCGTCCAGGTGGAGCGATGTGGTCCCGGGGGCGAGGGTGCCCGGCGGGACGAGGAAGAGGGGCGCGGTCACCGGCTCACCGGCCGCGGAGCGCGTCCCAGAACTTGCCGGCGCGGCCGTGCGACTGCCCGGCGGTGCTCAGCCGCCCGTCCGGCCGGGTCTCCCCGCGCTCCTCCGCCAGCCTCTCGAGCAGCTCGCGCTGGGTGTCGGTGAGGCGCGTGGGCACCCGGACGTCCAGGTGGACCACGACCGACCCGCGGCCCTGGGCGCGCAGGTGGGTCACCCCCCGCTCCGGCAGCGTCACGGTCTCGCCCGGCTGCGTGCCGGGCTCGACCTCGACGTCGACGAGACCGTCGAGGGTCTCCACCGGGATGGTCGCTCCCAGCGCGGCCGCGGTGACCGGCACCTCGACGCTGCAGTGGAGATCGTCGCCGCGACGGTGGAAGGTGTCGTGCGGCTCGACCGCGATCTCGACGTAGAGGTCTCCGGCAGGGCCTCCGTAGGGTCCGACCTCACCCTCGCCGGCGAGCTGGATCCGCGTGCCGCTGTCGACGCCGCCGGGGACCTTCAGGGTGAGGTCCCGCCGGGTGCGGACGCGCCCCTCGCCGGAGCAGTCGAAGCAGGGGTGCTCGATGACGTCGCCGTAGCCGCGGCAGGCCTGGCACGGGCGCGAGGTCATGACCTGGCCGAGGAAGGAGCGCTGCACCTGCTGCACCTCGCCCCGCCCTGCGCAGACCTGGCACGTGCGGGTGCCGCTGCCGGGCTGGGCGCCCGAGCCGGTGCAGGTGGAGCAGACGATCGCGGTGTCCAGGGTGAGGGTCTCCTCGCCACCGAAGACCGCGGTGCGCAGCTCGACGTCGAGCCGGACGAGCGCGTCGTGGCCGCGCTGCACCCGGGAGCGCGGACCGCGCTGGCCGGCGGCGGTGCCGCCGAAGAAGGCGTCCATGATGTCGCTGAAGGAGAAGCCCTGGCCGAAGCCGCCGGTGGTGCCGCCGTAGGGGTCCTGCCCGCGGTCGTAGGAGGCGCGCTTGCCCTCGTCACCCAGCACGTCGTAGGCCTGGGAGACCTGCTTGAACTCGGCCTCGGCGTCGGCTCCCGGGTTGACGTCGGGGTGCAGCTGGCGAGCCTTCTTGCGGTAGGCCTTCTTGATCTCCTCGGGGCTGGCGTCGCGGGAGACACCGAGGTCGGCGTAGTAGTCGTTCACAGCGTGGGGTGTCCTTGGGTGGTCGGTCTTCGGGCACGGGTTCGAGGGGTCCAGCAGGAGTCAACGACGCGCGGCGCCCAGGTATGCCGCGCGCGTCGGGTCATTCGTCCAGGATGTCCGCCACGTAGTGGGCGACGGTGCGCACGGCGGCCATCGCCTGGGGGTAGTCCATGCGGGTGGGTCCGACGATCCCCAGCCCGCCGGACACGCCATACCTGGTCGAGATCACGGAGGTGGTGCGCAGGGGTTCGTAGGGGTTCTCGCCGCCGATGCTCACCGCGATCGCGTCGAGGTCGGCGAGGGTGGACACGCTGCCCATCAGCCGCAGCAGCACGACGTGCTCCTCGAGGGCGTCCAGGACGGAGGAGAGGGAGGTGGGGAAGTCGCTGCCGGAGCGCGCGAGGTTGGCGGTGCCCGCGAGCACGACCCGTTCCTCGGTCTGCTCGTCCAGCGCCTCGGCCAGGGCCCGGGCGACGGCCACGGCCACCGGGCGGTCGTCGGGCGCGACACCGTCGACCACGGTCGCCAGCCGGCCGGGGACGGCGGCCAGCGCCTCACCCGCCGCCTCGGCGTTGACCCGCTGGCGCAGGTCCGCGACCAGCTGCTCGGCTCCGGTGAGGTCGCGGCCCACGTCGACGACCCGCTGCTCGACGCGGCCGGTGTTGACGATGAGGACGACCATGAGGCGGGTGCCACCCACGGGCACGAGCTCGACGTGGCGCACCGTGGAGCGGGACAGGCTGGGGTACTGCATGACCGCGACCTGGTGGGTCAGGCTGGAGAGCAGACGGGTGGTGCGCAGCACGACGTCGTCCAGGTCGACGGCACCGTCGAGGAACCGCTCGATCGCCGTGCGCTCGGCGCGGGTGAGGGGTTTGACCGAGGAGAGACGGTCCACGAAGAGGCGGTACCCGGCGTCGGTGGGGATCCGCCCGGCGCTCGTGTGCGGCGCCGTGATCAGGCCCTCCTCCTCGAGAACGGCCATGTCGTTGCGCACCGTGGCGGCCGACACACCCAGCTGGTGGCGCTCCAGCAGGGCTTTGGACCCGACGGGCTCGGAGGTCCGCACGTAGTCCTGCACGATCGCGCGCAGGACCTCCAGACGACGGTCGTCACTCATGGGTCACCTCCCCGCGTTGGCACTCCAGGACACAGAGTGCCAGTCTACCGCGCCCACCAAGCCCCGGACCTCGCGTCACACCTCGCGCGGGTGCGTCATCTCCGCGGGGACCACCCAGGCGTCGAACTCCTCGTCGGTCACGAAGCCGCTGCGCACCGCCGACTCGCGCAGGGTCAGGCCCTCCTGGTGCGCGGTCTTGGCGATCTGCGCCGACCGGTCGTAGCCGATGTGCGGGTTGAGCGCGGTCACGAGCATGAGGTTGCGCTCGAGGTTGGCCTCGATGCGCTCGGTGTGCGGCTCGATCCCCACGGCGCAGTGCGCCGTGAAGCTGCGGCACCCGTCGGCGAGGAGACGCACCGACTCCAGCACCGCGTGGGCCATCACCGGCTTGAAGACGTTGAGCTGGAAGTTGCCCTGGCTGCCGGCGAAGGCGACGGTCGCGTCGTTGCCGAAGACCCGGGTCACGACCATCGTCAGCGCCTCGCTCTGGGTGGGGTTCACCTTGCCCGGCATGATGCTCGAGCCCGGCTCGTTCTCCGGGATGGTGATCTCGCCGATGCCGGTCCGCGGCCCGGAGGCCAGCCACCGCACGTCGTTGGCGATCTTCATCAGCGCTCCGGCCAGCGTGCGCAGGGCGGCACTGACCGCGACGAGCTCGTCGTGCGCCGACAGCGCGGCGAAGTGGTTGTCGGCGACCCGGAACGGCTCGCCAGTCTCCTGGGCCAGGTGCGCCGCGGTCCGGGCGCCGAACTGCGGGTGGGCGTTGAGGCCGGTGCCGACGGCCGTGCCGCCGATCGCCAGCTGGTGCAGCCCCTCGTGGGCCGACCGCACCTGCCCGAGCCCGAAGTCGAGCTGCGCCACCCAGCCACCGATCTCCTGGCCGAGGGTCAGGGGGGTCGCGTCCTGGAGGTGGGTGCGCCCGGTCTTGACGACGTCGGCGAACCGCTCGGCCTTGGCCGCCAGCGTCTCGCGCAGCTCCTCCACGGCCCCGTAGAGCCGCTCGCTGAGCTCGAGCGCGATCGCGACGTGCATCGCAGTCGGGAAGGTGTCGTTGGAGCTCTGCCCGCGGTTGACGTGGTCGTTGGGGTGCACGGTGCGGTCGGCGCCCAGCTCGCCGGTGAGGATCTCGTCGGCGCGGTGGGCGATGACCTCGTTGGCGTTCATGTTGCTCTGCGTGCCGCTGCCCGTCTGGAAGACGACGAGCGGGAAGTGGTCGTCGAGGTCGCCTCTGACGACCTCGTCCGCCGCCTGGACCATCGCGGCACGGGCGGCGTCGTCGAGGGCGTCCAGCTCGCCCAGCTCGGCGTTGGCCAGGGCCGCGGCCTTCTTGAGCAGGCCCAGCGCCCGGACCATCGGCCGCCCCCACACGAAGCTGTCCCGGCCGATGTCGAAGTTGCCGAGACTGCGCTGCGTCTGGGCCCCCCAGTAGCGGTCCGCGGCAACCTCGACGGCGCCCATGCTGTCCTTCTCGGTGCGAGTGCTCATGCACCCGACGGTATCCCCCACCGGACGCGCGTCCGCGCCGGACCGGACGCGCGGTATGGCGTGACGCGTGCCGCGCGCGCCTCACCACCACCCCCGCCGGCACGGCATACCCTCTGGCCCGTGACCGATCGCTATGGCTCTGACGCGCTCGCCGGCGACTGGCGTGCCCCCCGACGGGGTCGCGCCCAGGACGTGGAGGCGGTGCGCGGGCTCGTCGTGGAGGACGTGCAGACGGGCTGGTGCGGCGCGGTCGTGAGCGTGGAGAAGGCGGGCGGCATGCGGGTCGTGCACCTGGAGGACCGCCGAGGCCGCAGCCGGGGCTTCCCGCTGGGGCCGGGGTTCCTGCTCGAGGGTCGTCCGGTCGTCCTCACGGTGCCGACCGCCGAGCGACGCGCGCAGGTCCTCGCCGCCGAGCAGGCCGCGAGCCGGACCGCCAGCGGCTCCGTCGCGGTCCGCGGTCAGCGGGCCAGGGTCGCGAGCGGCTCGCGGATCTGGGTGGAGGGCAGGCACGACGCCGAGCTCGTGGAGAAGGTCTGGGGCGACGACCTGCGCGCCGAGGGGGTCGTCGTGGAGATGCTCGACGGCGTCGACGACCTGGCCTCCGAGATCCGCGCCTTCGCGCCGACCCGCGTCCGACGTCTCGGCGTGCTGGTCGACCACCTCGTCCCGGGCACCAAGGAGACCAGGATCGTGCGCGAGGCGGAGCGGGTGAGCCCGCACGCGCTGATCCTCGGCCACCCCTACGTCGACGTGTGGCAGTCGGTGAAGCCGGCCCGGCTGGGCCTCGGGCGCTGGCCCGTCATCGAGCGCGGGAGGTCGTGGAAGCACGGGGTGCTCCAGGAGCTCGGGATGCCGCACTCCACCCAGACGGACGTGGCGCTAGGCTGGAGAAAGATCCTGGCCACGGTGCGTTCCTTCAGTGATCTGGAACCAACGCTGCTCGCCAGCGTCGAAGAGCTGATCGACTTCGTCACCGCACCCGTCGACACCGAGGAGTGACCGAGATGAGCCAGTACCCACCCAGCCCGCCGCCGCCCGGCGGCCAGCCCTACCCCACCGGAGCACAGGTCCCCGCCGACGGCGAGGAGCGCACGATGATGATGCTGGCACACCTGTCGGCCCCCATCTCGTTCCTGCTCAGCGGAGCCTGGCTGCCCTTCCTCGGGCCGTTGCTCGTGTGGCTGTTCTACAAGGACCGCAGCAGCGCCGTGCGCGTCGCCGCCGCGGGCGCCTTCAACTTCAACGTCTCGATGACGATCGCGTCCTGGGCCGTCTGGCTCTCGGTGATCCTCACCCTGGGCATCGGCTTCCTGTGGGCGATCCCGATCTGGATCGTGCTCCTCGTCGTCCAGGTCTGGGCCCACGTCAAGGGCGCGATGATGGCTTCCCGCGGCGAGGTCTACACCTACCCGTTCCAGATCCGGATCCTCAGCTGAGGCCAGCACTCCGGTCGCCCGGCCCGGCGTGTCAAGACGACACGCCGGACCGGCGCGTTTTTTCCGGTGAACCCCTTGCGGACGACCCGCAGCAGGAGTAGAACTGTCGTTACGCAAGTCCGCAAGGACGAGCGGGTCGCAAGACCAGTCGAGGATTCGAACGTCCGACCAGGTGCCTCGCGCACCGATGTCGTGACACTCCTGGTGGTGCAGGAGTCGAGCCTAGCGATCCCTTGCGCACCGTCCAGCGCACCACCACTGGTCGTGGCCCGTTTCGCGAACTCATACTTCGCGAAACGGGCCACACATCTCTCCGGCACCGTCCTGCTGTGGCAGGACCAGGCCCTGCTGGCTCATACCCGGCAGGGTCTGTTGTCGTTCTTACCCCTCGCCGGCACCGCGGACGTGTCAGGGGTATGGCGTGTCGGTGAACTGCTCGGGTCGCGTCGGTCGCGTCGGTCGCTCGGTCTCACGCCAGCAGGCGGTGGACCACCGTGTCGGCGAGGAGCCGGCCCCGCAGGGTGAGGACCACCCTGCCCCTCAGCGCTGCGGCACCGTCCACGAGCCCGTCGGCGATCAGCCCCGCCACCGCCAGCCGCCCGGCCGGGCGCAGCACCGTCGTGGGCAGCCCGTCGGCGAGCCGCACCCCCAGCAGCACCGCCTCGTCGTGGCGCTGGTCCTCGTCCAGGACCTCCCGTGCGTGGGCCGGGCTGCGGCCCTGGGAGAGGCGCTCGGCGTAGGCCCGGGGGTGCTTGACGTTCCACCACCGCAGCCCGCTGACGTGGCTGTGCGCGCCCGGCCCGACGCCCCACCAGTCGCCGCCGCGCCAGTACGCCAGGTTGTGGACGCACCGTGCCCCGGGGTCGCGGGCCCAGTTCGAGATCTCGTACCACGCCAGGCCACCGGCCCCCAGGAGAGCGTCGGCGAGCTCGTACTTGTCAGCCTCGTCGTCGTCCTGGGGCGCCGGGACCTCGCCGCGCCGCACCTGCCCTGCGAGCCGCGTCCCCTCCTCGACCACCAGTGCGTAGGCCGAGACGTGGTCCGGCTCCAGCGCCAGCGCCGTCTCCAGGCTGTGCCGCCAGTCCGCCAGGGTCTCCCCCGGCGTGCCGTAGATCAGGTCGAGGCTGACCTGCATCCCGGCCGCCCGCACCGCCTCGACGGCGCTGCGGACACCTGCCGGGTCGTGGGTGCGGTCCAGCGTCCGCAGCACGCGCGGCACGGCCGACTGCATGCCCAGGCTCACGCGCGTGAAACCGCGCTCGGCCAGCGTCTGCGCCACCCGTGGCGTGACCGTGTCGGGGTTGGCCTCGGTCGTGACCTCCGCCCCGGGCGCCAACCCCCACCGGCCGCGTATGTCGTCGAGCAGGTCCCCGAGCGTGTCCGGCGGGAGCATGGTCGGGGTGCCGCCGCCGACGAAGACCGTCGACACCGCCGGCGGACCACCCGCCGCGAGCACCCGGGACGCGAGCTCGAGCTCCGCGTGCGCCGCGGTCACGAAGTCGCCGGTCTGGCTGCCCCCCAGCTCGTCGAGGGTGTAGGTGTTGAAGTCGCAGTAGCCGCACCGCACCCGGCAGAAGGGAACGTGCAGGTAGACCGCGAACGAGCGTGACCCCATACCCTCCAGCACAGCGTCGGGCAGGGTCCCGTCGGGGGGTGCGGGGTCTCCCGGCGGGAACGCGGACGGCATACCTGCCAGTCTCCCACCCGGCCGGCACCGGGCCGCGCGTGTCTCCGTCCGTCCACCTGCCCTTCCCCGGCCCACGCTAGGGTCGGCGTGTGCAACAACGTCTTCGGGAGTACATCGACGCGCTGCGGGACGAGGGCTACACCGTCCGTGACGACCAGGGGTCGGACCCGGACCTGATCACGCCCGACGGCAGCGCCGTCGACACCTGGCGCGAGGACTACCCCTACGCCGAGCGGATGACCCGGGACTACTACGAGGTCGAGAAGTGGCTGCTGCAGGTGGAGCTGCTCAAGTTCCAGTACTGGGCCAAGGACAACGACACCCGCCACATCCTGGTCTTCGAGGGTCGTGACGCGGCCGGCAAGGGGGGCTCGATCAAGCGCTTCATGGAGCACCTCAACCCCCGCGGGGCACGGGTCGTGGCGCTCAACAAGCCGACCGAGGTCGAGGCCGGCCAGTGGTACTTCCAGCGCTACGTCCAGCACCTGCCGACGGCCGGGGAGATCGTGCTCTTCGACCGCAGCTGGTACAACAGGGCCGGCGTCGAGCGGGTGATGGGCTTCTGCTCCCAGCAGGAGTACGACCTGTTCATGCAGCAGGCGCCGGTGTTCGAGAAGATGCTCATCGACTCCGGCGCCACGGTCACGAAGTTCTGGTTCTCGGTGACCCGGACCGAGCAGCGCACCCGGTTCGCCATCCGCCAGCTCGACCCCGTGCGGCAGTGGAAGCTCTCGCCGATGGACCTGGAGTCCCTGGACCGCTGGGACGACTACGGCGCGGCCAAGGAGGCGATGTTCCGCGGGACGGACACCGACTGGGCACCGTGGATCACGATCAAGTCCAACGACAAGAAGCGGGCCCGCATCAACGCGATGCGCCACTTCCTGAGCCAGTTCGAGTACGAGAACAAGGACCACGACGTCGTCCTGCGACCCGACCCGCGGCTGGTCAAGCGCGCCCGCGACGCCGTCGGCGACTGAGGTCGCGGGTGCACCGCCGGTTCAGCGCGGTGCGTAGGCCAGGTCGGTGATCCGCCGGCCCCTGGCCACGCCCTTGCGCTCGAACCGCGTGACCGGACGCAGTGGTGCCCGGTCGGTCGAGACCAGCGTGAACCCGTCGTGCGCGTCCAGCACCGTGCGCATCGCCCCCGCGTAGTCGTCCCAGTCGGTCGCCAGGCGCCAGGTGCCGCCCGGCGCCAGCAGCCCGAGCACGGTGTCGGCGAGGTCCGCGTCGACGATGCGCCGCTTGCGGTGCTTGGTCTTGGGCCACGGGTCGGGGAAGTAGGTCCACACCTCCTGGACCGAGCCCGGCGAAAGGGCCGTGCCCAGCGCGACCGCCGCGTCGGCCTCGACGATCCGCACGTTGGGCAGCGCCTCGGCACCCATCTTGGCCATGCTGTGCCCGATCCCCGGACGCCAGACCTCGAAGGCGACGAAGTCCCAGTCCGGCCGCCGACGCGCACCCTCGACGAGCGCGTCGCCGGAGCCGCTGCCGATCTCGACGACCAGCGGGGCGTCCCGGCCGAAGACCGCCACGGGGTCGAGCCGGTATGCCGTGTGGACCAGGGTGGACCGAATGCCGGGCTGGAGGGGCACCTCGAGCAGCACCCGGTCGCCGAGCCGGTCGAAGGCTCGCTGGTGCGCCTCGGGCATCCGACCGCCGCGGCGGGTGAAGGAACGCGTCCGGGCCAGCGGTCGCGGGCCGATGGCCGGGTGGGCGAGCCTGTGGTGGCCGGGCGGGGGTGCCAGGGGTTGAGGTGCCAGGGGTTGGGGTGCCAGGGGTTGGGGTGCCAGGGGCGGGGGCCCGCTCACTTCTTCCCCTTCTCCCCTGCGCCCTCGTCCTGGGAGAGCGCGGCGATGAAGGCCTCCTGCGGCACCTCGACGGAGCCGACCATCTTCATCCGCTTCTTGCCTTCCTTCTGCTTCTCCAGCAGCTTGCGCTTGCGGCTGATGTCTCCGCCGTAGCACTTGGCGAGCACGTCCTTGCGGATCGCGCGGATGGTCTCGCGGGCGATCACCCGGGCCCCGATCGCGGCCTGCACCGGCACCTCGAACTGCTGCCGTGGGATGAGCTCACGCAGCTTGGAGACCATCTGCACGCCGTAGGCGTAGGCCTTGTCGCGGTGGACGACCGAGCTGAACGCGTCGACGGTCTCGCCCTGCAGGAGGATGTCGACCTTGACGAGGTCGGCCTCCTGCGAGCCGTCGGGCTCGTAGTCGAAGGACGCGTAGCCGCGGGTCCGGGACTTCAGGGCGTCGAAGAAGTCGAAGACGATCTCGGCCAGCGGGAGGGTGTAGCGCATCTCGACCCGCTCGGGCGAGAGGTAGTCCATGCCGCGCAGGGTCCCGCGCCGGCTCTGGCACAGGTCCATGATCGTGCCGATGAACTCGCTCGGGGCCAGGATGGTCCCGCGCACCACCGGCTCGGTGATGGACGCGATGCGACCGGCCGGGAACTCGCTCGGGTTGGTGACGTCGACGCGGGTGCCGTCGTCGAGCTGCACCTCGTAGCCGACGTTCGGGAACGTGGAGATGAGGTCGAGGTCGAACTCGCGCTCCAGCCGCTCCCGGACGATCTCCAGGTGCAGCATGCCGAGGAAGCCGACGCGGAAGCCGAAGCCCAGGGCCGCGGAGGTCTCCGGCTCGTAGACCAGGGCCGCGTCGTTGAGCTTGAGCCTGTCCAGCGCGTCGCGCAGGATCGGGTAGTCCGAGCCGTCGATGGGGTAGAGCCCGGAGAAGACCATCGGCCGAGGGTCGTGGTAGCCGCCCAGGGCCTCGGTGGCCATCCGCCCGGCCCCGGTGACGGTGTCGCCGACCTTGGACTGGCGGACGTCCTTCACCCCCGTGATCAGGTAGCCCACCTCCCCCACACCCAGGCCTTTGGACGGCACCGGCTCGGGGCTGATGACCCCGATCTCGAGCAGCTCGTGGGTGGCCTTGGTCGACATCATCGCGATCTTCTCGCGCGGCGAGAGGTGCCCGTCGATGACCCGCACGTAGGTGATGACGCCGCGGTAGGTGTCGTAGACCGAGTCGAAGATCATCGCCCGTGCCGGAGCGTCCGCCACGCCCTGCGGCGGCGGCACGAGCTCGACGATCCGGTCGAGCAGCGCGGCCACGCCGACACCGGTCTTGCCGGACACCTGCAGCACGTCGGCCGGGTCGCACCCGATGAGACCGGCCAGCTCCTCGGCATACCTCTCCGGCTGAGCGGCCGGCAGGTCGATCTTGTTGAGCACCGGGATGATCGTCAGGTCGTTCTCCATGGCCAGGTAGAGGTTGGCCAGGGTCTGCGCCTCGATCCCCTGCGCGGCGTCGACGAGCAGGACCGCCCCTTCGCCGGCCGCCAGGCTCCGGCTCACCTCGTAGGTGAAGTCCACGTGGCCGGGGGTGTCGATCATGTTGAGGATGTGCGTCGTCCCCGCAGACTCCCACGGCATCCGCACGGCCTGGGACTTGATCGTGATGCCGCGCTCGCGCTCGATGTCCATCCGGTCGAGGTACTGCGCGCGCATGTGCCGCTGGTCGACGACCCCGGTCTCCTGCAGCATGCGGTCGGCCAGCGTGGACTTGCCGTGGTCGATGTGGGCGATGATGCAGAAGTTGCGGATGATCGCCGGTGGGGTGGACGCAGGCTGGGGCACCAGTTCAGGGTGGGCGAGCGGGGACAGGATCAGCACCTCGGGTCGGCTGGCGGTCGTGTGCGGGGGGACTCTTCCCAGTGTCCCACGGCCCGGGCACCGGTCGGCAACCTCGAACGGGGCTCGCCCCCACCCCCCGCGCTCGGGGTGGGGGCGGTGCGCGCCACCGCGCGAGAGCGTGTCAGCCCTGCGGCATGAGCACCTCGTCGATCAGGTACACGGTCGCGTTGGCGGTCTGCACGCCGCCGCAGATGACGGAAGCGCCGTTGACGGTGAGCTCGTCGCCGGAGCCGGCCACCTCGACGGCCCCGCCCTGGACGGTCGTCTGCTCGCCGACGACCTGGTCGGGCGTGAGCTGACCGGGGACGACGTGGTAGGTGAGGATCGAGCTGAGCAGCTCGGAGTCTGTGGCCAGCGTGTCCATCGTCTCCTCGTCGAGCTGCGCGAACGCGTCGTCGACCGGGGCGAAGACGGTGAACTCGTCGCCGTTGAGGGTGTCGACCAGGTCGACGTCCGGGTTCACCTGGCCGGAGACGGCGGCGGCCAGCTGGGTGAGCAACGGGTTGTTGCCGGCCGCGACGGCGACCGGGTCGGCAGCCATGCCGGCGACGGAACCGGCGCCGTCGGGCACTGACTCCGCGTACCCGGCGCAGCCGGGCCCCACGAGGTTGGCGGCGGGGTCCATCGCGCCCTCGGAGGCCATGGCGTCGTCGGAGGCCATGGCGTCGTCGGAGGTCATGTCGTCGGAGGTCATGTCCTCCGTCGTCTCCCCGGCGGGCGCGGCGGCGCTGGTCGGGTCGGCGGCCATGTCCTCCGTGTCGCCGCCACAGGCGGTCAGGGCGAGCATCGAGGCCATCGACAGCGCGGTCAGTCCCTTGGAGATACGCATCATGCGGTCCTTTCTCAGTGGGTGAAGGGGTCTCACGCGACGGTGACCGTCACGTTGTGCCACCCGGTTGACCCGTCGGGAGCGATCGGCTCCCGACGGGAGATCTGTCTGCGGCCCGCACGGTCGGTCGCGCGCACCTCGAGCCGGTGCGTGCCCGGCTCGGCGTCCCACACCCAGCGCCAGGCGCGCCAGGTCTGGTCGGAGTCCTCGACGCCCAGCTCGGCGTCCTGCCACGGTCCGCTCCCGGCGCGCACCTGGACGCGCTCGATGCCGACCGTCTGGGCCCAGGCCACGCCGGCCACGGTGACGGGCCCGGCGTCGAGCCGGGCGAAGGAGCCCGGCACGTCGATGCGCGAGGAGAGCTTGACCGGCGCCTGCGCGGCATACCCCCGGTCGGTCCAGTAGGCCGAGAAGTCCGAGAACCTGGTCACCTCGAGCTCGACCAGCCACTTCGTGGCGGACACGTAGCCGTAGAGACCTGGGGTCACCATGCGGACCGGAAAGCCGTGCTCCGCCGGGAGCGGCTGGCCGTTCATGCCGATGGCGACGAGGGCGTCGCGGTCGTCGGTGAGGACGTCCAGGGCGGTCCCGGCCGTGAACCCGTCGACGCTGCGCGAGCGCACCGCGTCGGCACCGGTCTGCACGCCTGCCTCCGCGAGCAGCTCACGGGTGGGGATGCCCAGCCACGTCGCGTTGCCCAGCAGGTCGCCGCCGACCTCGTTGCTCACGCAGGTCAGGGTGATCCGTCGCTCGACCAGGTCACGCGCCAGCAGGTCCTCGAAGGTGAGATCCAGGGGCCGGTCGACCATGCCGGTGATGCGCAGGACGTAGTCGGACAGGGCCACCCGTGGCACCTGCAGCGCGGTGTCCACCCGGTAGAAGCCGGGGGTCGGGGTGAGGTGCGGCGTCAGCCCGGGGACCTCGAAGCTGACCCCGGCGGGCACCCGCGCCGCCGGGACGGTGGGAGCGGGCAGCCTGACCGCGACCGGTGCGGCGGGGTCGCCGGCCATTCCCCGGGTCGCTCCGCCCCCCGCGCCCAGGGCGGCGACGCTCGACGCGGCGAGCAGGAAGCGTCGGCGGTCCAGGCTGGCCGTCGGGGCGTCCCCGTCGACCGGCGGCCGCGGCAGGAGGGAGAGCAGCACGGCGAACCCACCGGGACCCACGAGCAGCATGCCGGCGACGGACGCCAGGACGGCGACCGTCCCGGCCCCCTGCGCCGGGTCCCGCAGCATCGCCCAGGCGGCCAGGCCGACGACGACCGTCATCCCCGCCACGGCGGTTCGACGGCGGGTGGTGCCGAGCCGGCCCAGGGCGAGGACCGTCAGGAGGACGGTGCCGAGCACTCCCCCCACGAGGACGGCCTTGTCTGCGGCGCCGAACGTCGCGACCGCCCACTCCTTGACGGGGCGGGGCGTGAGGTCGACCGCGCGGTTGCCCACCGCCACGACGGGCCCGGTCGCGCCGAGGAGCCTCGCCAGACCCTCCCCCACGAGCACCCCGGACGCACCGGCGAGTGCGCCGGAGAGGAGTCCGGCCCCTCGGGGTGCCCGCGCGGCGCTCGTGGTCGTCATACCCGGTCTTCGGAACGGGCACGCTGTCCGGATGTGTGACGTGGGACACGTCACACATCCGACCGCGGCCGGCACCGCCGGGCGTGCCCCGTCAGTCCACGCCGGGGCGGCGCGAGGTCACGTCTCGTCGAAGCGCACGAAGGCCCGGAGCCGGCCGTCGCCGTGGTCCCGGATCTCCTGATAGCCGAGGGACTCGTAGAAGGAGCGCTGCCGCGGTTCGTCGTCGGTCATCAGCACCTTCTGCCGGCAGTGGGCGTAGGGCTCCAGCGCGGCGTGGACGAGCGCCCGGCCGACGCCCTCGCGCTGCAGCTCGGGCCGCACGAGCACGTCCTGCAGGTAGACGATGCTGGCCCCGTCGGTCAGCACCCGCGCCAGGCCCAGGAGGTCCTCCCCGTAGCGGGCCGTCACGACCCGGCTCGAGCCCTCGATCGCGGCCTCGAGCACCTCCGGAGCCGTCGTGTAGCTGGACCAGCCCACGGCGTCGTAGAGGCCCACCAGCTCCTCCAGCGAGGGTCGGTCGTCGGCGCTGATGACGATCTCGTGGGAGCTCACGACTTCACCCTAGCGAGCGCACCAGGGGTGGACCCTCCGGACCAGAGGCGCTACGCTGATTTCACTGAACGGATCACTTGTTCCACATCGTGGAATCATTGACCGCTGCAGCCAGCGGCGCTCCGTCAGCGAGGCATCGCTCGCACAACGATCGTGAGGAGACATCTCTATGTCCACGCCCCAGCCCACAGCCCCCGCCCTCGACCTGCCCGAGGGCGTCGAGGTGACCGGCGCCCTCAAGCCCGGCTACGAGCAGATCCTCAGCCGCGAGGCGCTCGAGCTCGTCGCCACGCTGCACCGCGAGCTCGAGGACCGTCGGCAGGAGCGGCTGGCCGCGCGCCGGCAGGTCATGGACTCCGTGGCCTCCGGTCAGGACCTCGACTTCCTCCCCGAGACCGCCCACATCCGCGAGGACGACTCCTGGCGGGTCGGCGAGCACGCCCCCGGTCTGGTGGACCGCCGGGTGGAGATGACCGGCCCGACGGACCGCAAGATGACCATCAACGCGATGAACTCCGGCGCCAGGGTGTGGCTGGCCGACCAGGAGGACGCCAACACCCCCAAGTGGGAGAACGTGGTCGAGGGCGAGATCAACCTGCGCGACGCCATCCTCGGCACCATCAGCTTCTCCTCGCCCGAAGGCAAGGACTACGCGCTCAGCACCACCGACCAGGCGCAGCTGCCCACGATCGTGATGCGCCCCCGCGGCTGGCACCTCGACGAGAAGCACATCCTCGTCGACGGCCGCCGCACCTCCGGCAGCCTGGTCGACCTCGCCCTCTTCCTGTGCGCCTCCGCGCGCCCGCAGCTTGACGCCGGAAAGGGCCCCTACCTCTACCTGCCGAAGATGGAGCACCACCTCGAGGCGCGGATCTGGAACGACGCCTTCAACCTGGCCCAGGACGCCCTCGGCATCCCGCGCGGCACCATCCGGGCCACCTGCCTCATCGAGACCTACCCGGCAGCCTTCCAGATGGAGGAGATCCTCTACGAGCTCAAGGAGCACTCCGCCGGCCTCAACGCCGGGCGCTGGGACTACCTCTTCAGCGTCATCAAGACCTACCGCACCCGCGGCGCGGAGATGCTGCTGCCCGACCGCAACGCGGTGACGATGACCGCCCCCTTCATGCGGGCCTACACCGAGCTGCTCGTGCGCACCTGCCACAAGCGCGGGGCCCACGCGATCGGCGGCATGGCCGCGTTCATCCCGTCCAAGGACGAAGAGGTCAACAAGGTCGCCTTCGAGAAGGTCCGGGCCGACAAGACGCGCGAGGCCCAGGACGGCTTCGACGGCTCCTGGGTGGCCCACCCCGGCATGGTGCAGACCTGCCTCGAGGTCTTCGACAGCGTCCTGGGCGAGCGCCCGAACCAGGTCGACAAGCTCCGCGAGGACGTCTCGGTCTCGGCCGCCGACCTCCTGTCGGTCGACCAGACCCCCGGGGACGTGACCGAGGTCGGGCTGCGCTCCAACATCGACGTCGCGATCCAGTACCTCGCCGTGTGGCTCACCGGCCGCGGAGCCGTCGCGGTGCACAACCTCATGGAGGACGCTGCGACCGCCGAGATCTCGCGCTCGCAGATCTGGCAGTGGCTGCACAACGACGTCACCCTGGCCGACACCGGCGCCACGGTCACCCGCGAGCTGGTCGAGCGTCTCACCCAGGAGGTTCTGGCCGAGCTCCCCGGCACGCCCGAGGACTACCGGGCGGCCACCGACCTGTTCCTTCAGGTCGCGGTCGCCGACGACTTCGCCGACTTCCTGACCGTTCCGGCCTACGAGACGATGGACTGACCTCGTAGGCTGGTCTGCAGAACCACCCATCCACGACGAGGAGGTCGGGTATGACGTTCGACAGCGGGCGCGACAGCGTCCGGCAGGTGCTCGAGGAGCTGCGCGACGTCATGCCCGACTCCCACCTCCTCACCGACCCGAGCGAGGTCGCGACCTACGAGTGCGACGGGCTCGCGGCCTACCGCGTGACCCCCGCGCTCGTGGTCCTGGCGGACACGGCGCAGGACGTCGCCGCCACGGTGGCCGCGTGCGCGCGGCACCGGGTGCCGTTCGTGGCGCGGGGCTCCGGCACCGGCCTCAGCGGTGGCGCGCTCCCCCACGCCGAGGGGGTGCTGGTGGTGACCAGCCGGCTCCGCACCCTGCACGCCGTCCGACCCGAGGACCAGCGTGCGGACGTGGACGCGGGCGTCATCAACCTGCAGGTGTCCAAGGCGGCCAACCCGCTGGGCTACTACTTCGCCCCCGACCCCAGCAGCCAGCAGATCTGCTCGATCGGCGGCAACGTCGCGGAGAACTCCGGCGGCGCGCACTGCCTCAAGTACGGCTTCACCAGCAACCACGTCCTGTCCCTGGATGTCGTCACCCCGTCCGGCGCCCAGGTGACGCTGGGCACCGACGCCCCGGACGCGCCGGGCTACGACCTCGTCAGTGCCTTCGTCGGCTCCGAGGGCACGCTCGGCGTGGCGACGCGGGCCACCGTGCGCCTGGTGCGCCTGCCCCAGGAGGTGCGCACGATCCTCGCCGGCTTCCGCACCACCGACCAGGCCGGGGCCGCGACCAGCGCGATCATCGCGGCCGGCATCGTGCCCGCCGCCATCGAGATCATGGACGCCCTGGCGATCGAAGCCGCCGAGAAGGCCGTCTCGTGCGGCTACCCGCAGGGCGCGGGCGCGGTCCTCGTCGTCGAGCTGGACGGCGCGCGCCAGGAGGTCGAGCACGAGTATGCGGTGGTCGAGCAGATCTGCACCGAGCAGGAGGCGTTCGAGTTCCGGATGGCCACCGACGCTGCCGAGCGGGCCGAGATCTGGAAGGGCCGCAAGTCGGCCTTCGCCGCGGTGGGCCGGATCTCCCCCGACTACATCGTCCAGGACGGGGTGGTGCCCCGCACCGCGCTGCCCGCGGTGCTGCGGCGGATGGGCGAGATCAGCGCCGAGCACGGGGTCCGCGTCGCCAACGTCTTCCACGCCGGGGACGGCAACCTGCACCCGCTCGTGCTCTTCGACGCCAGCGAGGAGGGTGCCACCGAGCGGGCCGAGATGGTCTCCGGCATGATCCTCGACCTGTGCATCGAGCACGGCGGCTCGATCACCGGCGAGCACGGCGTGGGCTCGGACAAGGCGAAGTACATGCCCAGGATGTTCACCGACGAGGACCTCGACACCATGCAGCTGCTCCGTTGCGCCTTCGACCCGGACGGCATCGCCAACCCGGGCAAGATCTACCCGACCCCCCGCCTGTGCGGCGAGCGACCCCGGATCGTCCAGGGTGCGCACCCGCTGCAGGAGGCCGGCCTGGCGGAGGTCTTCTGATGACGACGACCGACCTGCTCGCAGACGTCTGTGAGCTCGCCGAGCCCGCGGCGTCCGACTCCGTCGACGGGATCGCGCCGCGGGTGGTGGCCCGGCCCGCCTCGACGCAGGAGACGTCGGCGCTCCTGCGCGCCTGCCACGAGCAGGACCTCGCCGTGGTCGTGCGCGGGCACGGCAGCAAGCTGGCCTGGGGCCGTCCTCCTGAGCGCCTGGACGTGCTGCTGGACACCACCCGGATGGACGAGCTGGTCGAGCACTCGCGCGGCGACCTCGTCGCCACGGCCGGCGCGGGCATGCCGCTGGCGCGTCTGCAGGAACGCCTCGGGCAGGGCCGTCACCAGCTGGTCGTGGACGACCTCGTCGGCGGCACGCTCGGCGGCAGCACGCTCGGCGGGGCGGTCGCCACGAACCTCGCCGGCCCGCGGCGCATGTGGGTGGGGTCCACCAGCGACGTCGTGATCGGCGTCCGCTTCGTGCGGGCCGACGGCACGGTCGCCAAGGCTGGCGGCAAGGTCGTCAAGAACGTCGCCGGCTACGACCTGTCCAAGCTCCTGACCGGCTCCTTCGGGACTCTCGCGGTCCTCACGGAAGTGACGGTCCGCCTGCACCCGGTGCCGCAGGCGAGCCTCTGGGTCGGTCTCACCACGCCCGCCGACCACCTGGCGGACGTCGTCGCCGGGCTCGTGTCCAGCCAGCTGGTCCCCCACGCCGTCGAGGTGCACGTCGTGCCAGACCAGGACCCGGTCGTCGTGGCCCTGGTCACCGGCACCCCGGACGGCGCGGCCGCCCGGGCCGAGGCCCTGGCCGCCGGGCTGGGCGAGCAGGCCTGGGTCGCCGACGAGGCTCCCTCCTGGTGGGGTCGCCTGCCCACGACCGGCGAGGCCGAGGAGCCACGACCCCTCCTGCTCCGCGCCACCGCCCGCCTGAGCGGCATACCACAGCTGGTCGGTGAGCTCTCCCGCCACGGGGCGAGCCTCACCGGTTCCGCCGGCGCCGGGGTCCTGCACGCCTCCCTTCCCGGGACGACCGCGCCCGAGGCCGCGGCCGCGGCGGTGGAGGCGGTGCGTCGGACCAGCACCGCGCTCGGCGGCTCGACCGTCGTCCTCGACGCCGCCCCCGGGACCAAGCGGACCCTCGACAGCTGGGGCCCGGTCCCGGCGCTGGACCTCATGCGCCGGGTCAAGGCCGAGTTCGACCCCGGTCGCATCCTCGCGCCGGGCCGTTTCGTAGGAGGCCTGTAGCACCGATGAGCGACCGCGCCGTCCCCACCACCACCCCGCCCGCCGCCGTGCCGACCGCCTCGGCCGTCGAGCTCGGCATGCCGACCGTCCGCGGCGAACGCTCGGACGTGCTGGCCACGCCGGCCTTCGACGCTCACCACCCGCCCAGCCAGGACCTGCTCGACGACTGCGTGCACTGCGGGTTCTGCCTCACCACCTGCCCGACCTACTCGTTGTGGGGCGAGGAGATGGACAGCCCCCGCGGACGCATCGACCTCATGCGTGCCGGCGTCGAGGGCGCCCCGCTGACCCAGTCGATGGTCACGCACTTCGACGCCTGCCTCGGCTGCATGGCGTGCGTGACCGCCTGCCCGTCGGGAGTCCAGTACGACCGGCTCCTCGAGCAGACGCGTGCCCAGGTCGAGCGCCGGGTCGAGCGCCCGGCCGCCGAGCGCGGACTGCGGGCGCTCATCTTCAGCCTGTTCCCCTACCCGGCCCGGTTGCGGGCCCTGCGCGGCCCCCTCCGGATCGCCCAGCGCACGGGCGCCCTGGGCCTGGTGCAGCGCACCGGTCTGGTCGGCCGGGTGAGCCCGCAGCTCGAGGTCATGCAGTCCCTGGCCCCGCCCCTGGGACCACGTGTCGAGGTGCCGGAGCGGACGCCCGCCGTGGGAAAGCGCCGGGCCGTCGTCGGGATGCTCACCGGGTGCGTGCAGCGGGAGTTCTTCGGCGACGTCAACGCCGCCACGGCCCGCGTGCTCGCCGCCGAGGGCTGCGACGTGATTGCGCCACGGCGGCAGGGGTGCTGCGGCGCGCTGTCGGTGCACGTCGGGCGTGAGGAGGAGGGGCAGGAGTTCGCCCGGCGACTCATCGACACCTTCGAGGAGGCCGGGGTGGACCAGATCGTGGTCAACTCCGCCGGCTGCGGGTCGACCATGAAGGAGTACGTCCACCTCCTTGCCGACGACCCCGCCTACGCCGACCGGGCCCGGGCCTTCAGCGAGCGGGTCAGCGACCTCTCCGAGATCCTCGTCGAGCTGGGGTCGGTCGCCCCCCGTCATCCGGTCGCCCCGGAGGGACGGGAGCTGGTGGTCGCCTACCACGACGCCTGCCACCTGCGGCACGCCCAGAAGGTCGTCAGCCAACCCCGTCAGCTGCTGCGCGAGATCCCCGGGGTGACGCTGCGGGAGATCCCGGACGCCGAGATCTGCTGCGGCTCTGCCGGCGTCTACAACATCCTGCACCCCGAACCGGCGCGGGAGCTCGGTGACCGGAAGGCGGGCACCATCCTGCAGACCGGGGCCGAGCTGCTCGTCACCGCGAACCCCGGCTGCCTGATGCAGATCAGCCAGGCGCTCGAGCGCGCCGGACGGCCGATCCCGTTCGTGCACACCGCGACCCTGCTGGACGCCTCGATCCGCGGCGAGCAGCTCGTCTGAGGCGGTTCCTGCGCAGGGTCGGACGCCGGCGCTGCTCCGGCCTGACACGACGACGACGCCCCGCCCGGATCCCGGGCGGGGCGTCGTCGTGGACGGTCGGGTGGACCTCTCAGCGCGGCGTCTGGACCTGCGCCATGTTCTTGTCCCGGTTGAGCGCCCAGTAGGCCAGACCGGCCAGGAGGGCGACGAGCAGGACGAGCTGGATCAGACCCAGGTTGAGGCCGAAGCCGTAGATCCACAGGAAGCTGACCGCACCGGCCACGAGGCAGTAGTAGGCCGTGATCAGCACGGTCTTGCGGATGAGGTCGCCCTCGCGGCCCAGCAGTCCGACCGTGGCGGAGGCCGCGACGATGTTGTGGATCGCCACGGGGTTGCCGCCCGCGCCGCCGACGGCCTGGGCCGCGACCACGCTCTCCGGCGGGACGCCGATCTCGTTGCCGGTCGCGAACTGGAACAGCGAGAAGGTCAGGTTGCTGACCGTGTTGGACCCGGCGACGAACGCACCCAGGGCACCGATCCAGGGTGCGACCAGGGGCCAGTTGGCGCCGGCCACGGTCGCGGCCCCCTCGGCCAGCGTCACCGGCATGGAGGCCAGGCCGGAGTTGGTGAAGTCGGGGCCGGACCGGATGAGCAGCCGCACCAGGGGCACCGCGAAGCCGAGCGCGACGGCGGTGCCGAGCAGCTGCGAGCTTGCGGCAGACCAGGTCGCCCGGATCTGGTGGCGACTCATCCGGTGCAGGCCGTAGGTGATGAGGCAGGTGACGATGAAGACCGTGCCCGGGCTGTAGAGCCACTGCCACGTCGTCGAGATCCCGGAGTTCAGGATGTTGTTGAACGGGATCGTGACCCAGGGAGCCTCGGAGCGCAGGGCTGCGGTCAGCGGCTCGATGAGACGGGTGGCCAGCAGCAGCACCGCGATGATGACGTAGGGCATCCAGGCGGTGACGATGCCCATCCGCTTGTTGATCTCCACCTCCTCGCCGAGGTGGTCGGTGTCCAGGGAGCCCATCCAGCGCTCCTCCCAGGAGGCGCGCGGCCCGAAGTCCCAGGTGTCCTTGGGCATCAGGAACCCGCGGCTGGAGGTGAACATCACCAGGGCGAGGCCGAAGAGACCGCCGAGGAGGGACGGGAACTCCGGTCCGATGAAGCGGGCGACGAGGACGTAGGGGACGGTCATCGCGAGCGAGGCGTAGAGCGCGAAGGGCCAGACCTTCAGACCCTCGGCGAAGCTGCGCCGCTCACCGAAGAAGCCCGTGAGGAAGACCGCTATCGCCAGCGGGATGAGCAGGCCGGCGATGGCATGGATGGCGGCGGTCTGGAAGGCGATCTCGGCGACGAGGCCGTCGTAGTCCAGGCCCAGCTCGGCGGCGCGCTCGTTGACCCCGGCACCGTCGCGCAGGCCGTTGCCGACGCCGACGATCATCGGGGTGCCGACGGCGCCGAAGGACACGGGGGTCGACTGGATGATGAGGCCGACCATGACGGCAGCCATCGCCGGGAAGCCGAGGGCCAGCATCAGGGGGGCCACGACCGCGGCGGGCGTGCCGAACCCGGAGGCGCCCTCGATGAAGGAGCCGAAGAGCCAGCCGATGATGATCGCCTGGATCCGTCGGTCCGGCGAGATCGAGGTGAAGCCGGCGCGGATGGTGCTCATCGCACCGCTGGCGATCACCGTGGCGAGCAGGAGCAGGGCGCCGAAGACGATGTAGAGCAGCGTGACCGCGATGATCACGCCCTCGATGGTGGCGGCGACGACGGCGTTGGGCTTCATCTCCCAGACCAGCAGGGCGATGATCACGGTCACCACGTAGCCGACGGGCATGGCGTACTTGGCCGGCCACCGGAAGCCGGCCAGCAGGATGCCGACCAGGGCTATCGGCGCAATGGCCAGCAGACTGAGCACTGCAAGGTTGTCCACGATGACACCTCATGTTTGAGAAGGACGGGAGCTTCCGGCCGTTCCTCGACGGAATGGCCTGACCATTGGGCGCCTCGCACTATGCACCCCACCGACCACCTGCGTCAAGCACCTCGACGGCGCGCCGGGCGCCCCCCGGTAGGCTGACCGGCCATGAGCACCCGTGACGAGGAGCGCCCCCGCGGTGTCCAGTCCGTGGACCGGGCGCTCGACGTGCTGGAGGTGCTCGCCGACCACCGCGGGACGCTGGGCGTGACCGAGGTCGCGCGCGCGGCCGGACTGCCCCCCGGCACCGCACACCGCCTCCTCGTCGCCCTGGCGCAGCGCGGCTGGGTGCGTCAGGACCCGGGTCGCCGGTACGGCGTGGGCCCGGCGGCCATGCGGCTGGGCGACGCGGCCTACCGTGAGCTGGCAGCGGTGGCCGCCCCGGCGCTGCGGGCGGCGGTCGAGGCCACCGGGGAGACCGCCAACCTGGCGGTCCTCGAGGGCGACCAGATGGTCTACGTGGCGCAGTCCCCCTCCCCCCACACGCTGCGCATCTTCGCCGAGGTCGGTCGGCGGGTCCCCCTGCACTCGACCGCCGTCGGCAAGGTCGCCCTGGCGGGACTCGACCCCGACCGGGCCGGGTCGCTCCTGGCCGGGCGCGAGCGCGTGGCCCGCACACCCCATACCCTCACCGACCCGGAGGACCTGCGCCGCGAGCTGGAGGTGGTGCGGGGTCAGGGCTTCGCGCTCGACGACGAGGAGCAGGAGCTCGGGGTCCGCTGCGTGGCCGTGCCCGTCGACGTGCCGGGCGTCCGTCTGGCGCTGTCGGTGAGCGGACCGACCGAGCGGATGACCCGGGAGGTCGCCCGGGCCGTGGTTCCTGCGCTGCGGCGGATCGCCGAGGACCTCGTCGGCACCGGCCTGGGCGTGCGGTGACGGGCCCGGCACGGGTGTCGGGCTGGACCGCCCGGCTGAGCGGCGCCGCCCGCCGGGCGGCGGACGCCCTCGGTGGCCTGGCGACGTCGCGGGCGGGGGCAGCGGGACGGGGCGAGGGAGCTGGCTTCGCGTACGCCCCCGTCGACGACGACCGCGCCGACCCCGGCGAGGTCGTGTGGGCATGGGTGCCGTTCGAGGAGGACCCGCGGCGGGGCAAGGACCGTCCGGTGCTCGTCGTCGGGCGCGACGGGGCCGTGCTCCTGGCCCTGCAGCTGACGAGCAAGGACCACGACCTCGACGAGGCGCAGGAGGCCGCCGAGGGACGCTACTGGGTCGACGTCGGCACGGGCGCCTGGGACCGGTACCGCCGGCCGAGCGAGGCGCGGGTCAACCGGCTGGTCCGGCTGCCTCCCGGCGCCGTGCGCCGCACCGGGGCCCGCCTCGACGAGGACGTTTTCGCCCGGGTCGTCACGGAGGTCAGGAAGCACTCCCCGCGGCTCTGAGTCCGGCCTCCCCCGCACGCCGCCGCTGCTCGGCCCGACCCACCTGGTGCCGGACCCACAGCGTGCCCCCGAGGCAGACCGCCCCGGTGGCGACGCAGGCCGCGGCGAGCGGGACGACGGCGGCCAGCACGGTGACCAGCAGCGGTCCGGCGGTGGTCCCCACGTCTCCCGCCAGCCGCCACCCACCGAGGTACTGCGCGCGCCCGCTCACCGGCGCGGTGTCGGCGCCCAGGGTCATGACGATGCCGGAGCCCATCCCGTTGCCGACGGCCATGAGCACGGCGAGGGCGGCGAAGACGGGCAGTCCCTGCGCCAGCGGCAGCAGGGCCACACCCAGCCCGATCAGGCCCACCACCGGCACCGCGACGACGGTGCGCCCGAGGCGGTCCATCGTCCAGCCGGCGGGATAGACCAGCGTGATCTCCACCAGTGCGGACAGACCGAACACCAGCGAGGTCGCCTCTGCCGAGATCCCGACGTGGTCGGCCCACAGTGGCAGCACGGTCGCCCGCAGGGACCGCGCCATGCCGATGACGACGACCGCGCTGCCCACGGTCACCAGGACGCGCCGGTGCTCGCTCAGCACCCCGCGCAGGGTGGGCATCGGCACCGGTGGCGACCCCGTCCGGCCCGAGCGCGCACGCGGGACGCCGCCGGTGAGGTCCCTGACCGCGAGGATGATCACGGTGGACAGCAGGGCCATCGCGGCCGCCAGCCAGAAGACGGAGCGCAGGCTGCCGGTGCCGCCGAGCAGGAACGCCCCGAGCGTCGGTCCGACGAACGCGCCGACCCGGTGGCTCCCGCCCAGCGCCGACATCGCGCGGGCGCGCAGGTGCAGGGGGGTGACGACGATGAGGAAGCCCTGCCGGGCCAGCAGGAAGACCGACCAGCTGGCACCGCTGAGCAGCACCGCCACGGCGAGCATCGCCAGCGAGGTGGACATCGCGGCCAGCACCATCGCCGCTGCGTCGACCACTCCTGCCCCCGCGAGGGCGCGGCGCTCGCCCACGCGGGCCACGAGGGCCCCGGCCGGCAGCGAGGTGAGCAGGCTGCCGACCCCGAGCAGCGCGACGACGAAGGCGGCCTCGCCGACGGTGGCGCCGAGGTCACGCGCCACGAGGGCCAGCACCGGCATGATCGCGGCGTGGCCGATCCCGTTGACGACGGTGGGCGCGAACGCGGCGACGACGACGTCCCGGAACCTGAAGGTGTCTGGCTCCGCCACCGGCCCGTCCTCCGCTCGCAGGTGTCCCCGGGCCCGTCGACCCGCGCCTGGTCCGACCGCCTGCCCGACGCGCGGAGGCCCTGTCTCCCGCGGGAGACAGGGCCTCTGTCGTCGTTCTCGGGTGGAGCTGAGGGGACTCGAACCCCTGACCCCCTCCATGCCATGGAGGTGCGCTACCAGCTGCGCCACAGCCCCTCGTCGTGAGGACTGGACTACTTTACCCAGCGGCCGGAGCAAACACCAAATCGTGGTGTGCAGTTGCGCTGACCAGCGCTTTCACCGGTCCGTGACGCTCAGGGCGCTGGTGCCGACACCGGCGTTCCAGGTGTCCAGGCGCCACCCCGTGCGGTGCTCGACGAGCTCGGCCCAGTGGCAGTTGCGCAGCCCGACGAGCGAGAGCCAGGCCTGCTGGTAGGACAGCCCCAGCACGTCGGCCACCAGGGCCCGGCTGGCCATCCCGTGCGTGGCGACGACGGCCGTCTCGTCCTCGCGCAGTCGGTGGACCAGCTCGTCGAAGACTGCGCGCACCCGCACCTGGACGTCCGCGACCCGCTCGCCCGTCTCACCGCGGACGGCGTCCTCACCTCGGTCGAGCGCGGCGACGACGTCGGGGAAGCGGGCGACCACCTCGGTGTGCGGCAGTCCCTGCCAGCGTCCGACGTGGATCTCGCGCAGGCGGGGGTCGTGCTCGACGACCAGGCCGGTCAGCGCTGCGAGCGCGTCGGCGGTGTCGGAGGCACGGGCGAGGTCGCTGGACAGCAGCCGGGCGACGGGGCGGCCGGCGAGCACCTCGGCGGCGTCCCGGGCCTGCTCGCGCCCGCGCTCGGACAGGTGGCTGTCGAGCTGGCCCTGGTAGATCCCGCCCGCGTTGTGGGCGGTCTCTCCGTGCCGCCAGACGACGACGCGACGCACGCGCGCTCCGGGCTCAGGCCTGCGCGGCGGGGGGGGCCGCCGGCAGCACGACCGGCGGGCAGTCCTTCCAGAGGCGCTCGAGGTCGTAGAAGTCGCGGTCCTCGGTGTGCATGACGTGCACGACGATGTCGCCGAAGTCGAGCAGCACCCAGCGCCCGTCACGCTGACCCTCCCGACGCAGCGGCTTGGAGCCGAGCTCCTGGAGCCGCTCCTCCACCGCGTCGACGACGGCGCCGACCTGCCGCTCGCTGGGGGCGGAGGCGATGAGGAAGACGTCGGTCAGCGCCAGCTGTCCGGAGACGTCGAGACCCACCACCTCCTGGGCCAGCTTGTCGTGGGCTGCGGCGGCGGCCGCCTGGGCGAGCTCGACGGCGCGCGGGGTGGCGGTCACGAGTGGTCCTCCTTGTAGAGCCGGTACTTGCCGATGTACTGCACGACGCCGTCCGGCACGAGGTACCAGACCGGTTCGCCGGAGGCGGTGCGCTCCCGGCAGTCGGTCGAGGAGATGGCCATGGCCGGCACCTCGAGGAGCGTCACCTTGTCCTCCGGGAGGCCGGCGCCCGAGAGCTCGTGGCCCGGCCGGGTGACCCCGACGAAGTGCGCGAGCTCCCAGAGCTCCTCCACGCCCTTCCAGGACAGGATCTGCGCCAGCGCGTCCGCGCCGGTGATGAAGAACAGCTCGTCGTGGGGACGCTGCGCGTGCAGGTCCACGAGCGTGTCACGGGTGTAGGTCGGGCCCTCGCGGTCGACGTCCACACGGCTGACGGTGAAGCGCGGGTTCGAGGCCGTGGCGATCACCGTCATGAGGTATCGGTCCTCGGGTGGGCTGACCTGGCTGACGTCCTTGCGGTAGGGCTGCCCGGTCGGCACGAACACGACCTCGTCGAGGTCGAGCAGGTGCGCGGCCTCGCTGGCCGCCACGAGGTGGCCGTGGTGGATGGGGTCGAAGGTGCCGCCCATCACTCCCAGGCGCATCAGTGGGCGCTGGTCCCGCGGCCCGAGTCAGGGTCCACGTGCCCCTCGGCGACGCCGTGGGGGTCGAGCGCGAGGGTGTTGCGGAAGGCCCACAGGGTGGCGAGCAGCGCCAGGAACGCGACGATGGCGATCACGCCGAACCAGATGGGCTCGAAGAGCAGCTCGTTGACCACCTCGTGGCCGCCCTCTTCGGCGGCGGCCCGGACCTGGGTAAGCGCAGACGTCATGGGGGTCACTGTACCGGCCACGTCATACAGTGTGCGCATGTCGACCCACCCAGCGCCCGTGCTCTCCGTGGTGGTGCCCATGTTCGACGAGGCCGAGGTGCTGCCCCTGCTCGTGGCGCGGCTGCGGCCGGTGCTGGACGCGCTGCCCGACGCCTACGAGGTGGTCGCCGTCGACGACGGCAGCCGGGACCAGACACCGGTCCTGCTCCAGGCGCACCGACGCACCTGGCCGCAGCTGCGCGTCCTGCGCCTGCGCGCCAACGCCGGCCACCAGGCGGCGATCTCGGCGGGGCTGGCGGCGGCGCGCGGCGCCTGGGTGGTCACGCTGGACGCCGACCTGCAGGATCCCCCGGAGGCCGTCCCTCGGCTGCTCGAGGCGGCGCGCACCCACGGCGTGGACGTCGTCTACGGGGTCCGGACCGACCGGTCGAGCGACAGCCCCTTCAAACGGAGCACCGCCCACGCCTACTACGCCACCATGCGGGCGATGGGTGCGACCGGGGCCCCCGACAACGCGGGCGACTACCGGCTGATGTCCCGGGCGACGGTGGACGCCGTCAACGCACTGCCCGAGGAGCACCGGGTGCTGCGCCTGGTCGTGCCCGCGCTCGGCTTCCCGTCCACCACCGTCGGCTACGCCCGGGACGAGCGGGCGGCCGGGACGAGCAAGTACCCGCTGTCCAAGATGGTCCGCCTCTCCGTCGACTCCATCACCGGGTTCTCCAGCGCCCCGCTGCGCCTGGCCACCTGGTTCGGGCTCGGCGGTGGCCTGGTCGCCGTCGCCCTGCTGGTCTACGCGTTGCTGGCCAAGGTCCTGGGCCACACGGTCGCCGGCTGGACCTCCACGGTCGTCATCGTGGCCGCCGTGGGGGCCCTGCAGCTCCTCAGCCTGGGCATCCTCGGCGAGTACGTCGGCAGGATCTATGTCGCGCTCCAGCGCCGGCCGAGCTACTACGTCGCCCACGACTCCCTGCACGACCCGGACAGCCCGACCCAGGGCCGGAGCCAGGGCCGGCCCGGTCAGCGCACCTGACCGTCACCCTCCACGACCCACTTGGTCGTGGTCAGCTCGGCCAGCGCCATCGGGCCCCGGGCGTGCAGCTTCTGCGTCGAGATGCCGATCTCCGCACCGAAGCCGAGCTCACCACCGTCGGTGAACCGGGTCGAGGCGTTGACCATCACCGCGGCGGCGTCCACCTGGGTCGTGAACAGCCGGGCGGCGGCCCGGTCTGCGGTGACGATCGCCTCGGTGTGCCCGCTGGAGTGCTCCTGGATGTGCGCGATCGCGTCCTCGATGCTGTCCACCACGCGGGCGGAGATGTCGAGGGAGAGGTACTCGGTGTCGTCGTCCTCGTCGGTGACCGGCACGTGCGCGGCTCCGGCGGAGGCGGCATACCCCTCCATCGCGGCGTCACCGTGCACGGTGACGCCGGCGGTGCCGAAGCGCTCCATGATCGCCGGCAGCACCCGGTCGGCGGCGTCCCGGTGGACGAGCAGCGACTCGGCTGCGTTGCACACGGACGTGCGCTGGGTCTTGGAGTTGAGCACGATGTCGACGGCCATCGCGGTGTCCGCCGAGGCGTCGACGTAGACGTGGCAGTTGCCGACGCCGGTCTCGATGACCGGGACCGTCGACTCGGTCACCACCGTCTGGATGAGGCCGGCGCCGCCGCGCGGGATGACGAGGTCGACCAGCCCGCGCGCGGTCATCAGCGCACGAGCCGCGTCGTGGCCGCCGTCGGTGAGCAGGTTGAGCGCATCGGCGGGCAGCCCCTGCGCCTCCAGCGCCGCCCGCATGATCTCCACGAGGCGGGCGTTGGTCGCCGACGCGGCGGAGCCGCCGCGCAGGATGACGGCGTTGCCGCTCTTCAGTGCGAGCCCGGCGGCGTCGACCGTCACGTTGGGGCGGGCCTCGTAGATCATCCCGATGACCCCCATCGGGACCCGCACCTGGCGGATCTGCAGACCGTTGGCCGTGGTCGAGCCGCGGACGATCTCCCCCACGGGGTCCGGGAGCGAGGCCACCTGGCGCAGCGCCTCCGCCACGGCGTGGACACGGTCGGCGTCGAGGGTGAGCCGGTCGAGGAGGTTGGCGGCCAGGCCCCTGTCACGGCCGGTCCGCAGGTCCTCCGCGTTGGCGGCGATGACCTCGGCGGTCGCGGCGTCGATCGCGTCGGCGAGGGCGAGCAGCGCCGCATCCTTCTCGGCCCTGGCCAGCAGCGCCAGCCGGCGGGCGGCGACCCGTGCGCGACGGGCGGTCTCGTGGACGTGGTCGACGACCTCGGGGGCGATCTGGACGGTCATGCTCGAGGACTCCTCGGGTGGTCGGGGCGGGGGTCGGGGGTGGGCGCGCGGGTCGAGGCTGGGCGCGCGGCTACTGGAGCACGACGAGGTCGTCGCGGCGCACGACGGGTCTCGGCGCCGGTGCCCCGGTGCGCAGGCGCGTGCCGCGCTCGAGCCGGTGACCGACAAGGGGTCGCAGCTCCTCGGCGTCGTAGCCGACGAGCCCCCGGGCCACCACCCGACCCTGCGGGTCGCAGAGCTCGACGGTGTCGCCGGCGCTGAAGCGCCCTTCGAGACGGGTGACGCCGACGGGCAGCAACGACGTACGCCGGCGCACGACCGCCTCGACCGCCCCGTCGTCGAGCACGATCCGGCCCGAGGTGCCGCTGGCGTGCGTGAGCCAGCGGCGCCGCGCGGAGCTCTTGACGTCGGTGGGGGTGAAGAGCGTGCCGATCTCCTCACCGGCCAGGGCGGCGGTGATCTGGTCGGCGCTGGTGAGCAGGACGCTGATCCCCTCCGCCGTGGCCATCTGCGCGGCGGCGACCTTGGTGGCCATGCCCCCGGTGCCGACGGCCGAGCCGCCCCCGCTGACGTCCACGTGGGCGATGTCGGCCGGCGACGACACCAGCGGGATGCGCCGGGTCCCGTCCCGGCTCGGCGGCCCGTCGTAGAGCGCGTCGACGTCGGAGAGCAGCAGCATCGCGTCCGCGTCCACGAGGTGCGCGACGAGCGCGGCGAGCCGGTCGTTGTCGCCGAAGCGGATCTCGTCGGTCGCGACCGTGTCGTTCTCGTTGATGATCGGGACGATCTCCAGCTCGAGCAGCCGCTCGAGGGTGCGGGAGGCGTTGACGTAGTGGCTGCGCCGGTGGAGGTCGTCGGCGGTGAGCAGGACCTGCCCGACCCGGATGCCGTGCATCGTGAACGCGGTGGAGTAGGCCGCCATGAGTACGCCCTGACCGGTGCTGGCGGCTGCCTGCTGGGTCGCGAGGTCCTTGGGCCGGCGGGCCAGCCCGAGCGGCTCCATCCCGGCCGCGATCGCACCGGAGGACACGAGCACGACCTGCACCCCGTCCAGCGCCTTCTTGGCCAGCGTCGTCGCCAGCGCCTGCAGCCGGAACCCGTCCAGCCTCCCGCCGGGGCCGGTCAGCGAGGAGGACCCGACCTTGACCACGATCCGCCGAGCGTCACGGATGACGCGACGACCACCGAGAGAGGACATGACCGAATACTAATCCACTCCTTGACATACTCATACATCCTCACCCCCCGACCGGACGCGTCTCCTGGCCGCACCGGAATGCCGCACCCGCCGGCTCGGCGCGCACGACATACCCTCAGTCTGTCTCGTTCCACTTCCCAGCGCGCCGCTCGGCCTCGAGCTCTGCCCGCGCCTGCGCCGCGGCGCCCATCTTGCCGTGGAAGGCCTCGCGCTTCTCGCCGCGCGTGGGGCGGCTGCGGTCGGCCAGTCGCAGGTCCTCACCGCGACGCCCCAGCAGCTCGGCCCCGGCGGCCATCGTCGGTTCCCAGTCGAAGACGACCGCGTCGTCCTCGGGACCGACCAGCACCGTCGAGCCGGCGACCGCGCCCGCCTTGAGCAGCTCGTCCTCGACGCCGAGCCGGCCCAGCCGGTCGGCGAGGTAACCGACGGCCTCGTCGTTGGAGAAGTCCGTCTGCCGCACCCACCGGGTGGGCCGCTCGCCGATGACCCGGAAGACCTCGCCGTCGGCCGTCACCTCACGCCGCACGACGAAGCCCGTGTCGTCGATCGCCTTCGGCCGCACGACCACGCGTTTGGGCTCGATGACCCTGTGCTCCTCGCGCGCCTGCTTCACGTGCGCGGCGAGGGCATAGGTCAGCTCCTTCAGGCCGGTGTGCGCGACGGCGGAGACGATGTGCACCTGGTAGCCCTTGGCCTCGAGGTCCGGGCGCACCATCTCGGCGAGCTCGCGGGCCTCCGGCACGTCAGCCTTGTTGAGCACGATGACACGCACACGCTCGGCCAGCGGGATGCCGCCGAGGGAGCCGTGGGGGACGTAGGCGGCGAGCTCCTCCTCGATCACCTCGAGGTCGGTCAGCGGGTCGCGGCCCGGCTCCAGGGTCGCGCAGTCGATGACGTGCGCCAGCACGTGGCAGCGCTCGACGTGGCGCAGGAACTGCAGGCCCAGGCCCTTGCCCTCGCTCGCCCCGGGGATGAGACCGGGGACGTCGGCGATCGTGAACCGCTCCCCGCCCGCGGTGACGACGCCGAGGTTGGGCACGAGCGTGGTGAAGGGGTAGTCGGCAATCTTCGGCCGCGCGGCCGACAGCACGGAGACCAGCGACGACTTTCCGGCGGAGGGGAAGCCGATGAGGGCCACGTCCGCGAGCGTCTTGAGCTCCAGGACGATCTCGGTCTCATCTCCCGGCTCGCCGAGCAGCGCGAAGCCGGGCGCCTTGCGGCGTGGCGACGAGAGCGCCTTGTTGCCCAGGCCTCCGCGTCCGCCCTGCGCCGCGACGAACTCGGCGCCGTCCCCGACAAGGTCCGCCAGGACCTCTCCCGAGCGGGTGGTGACGACGGTGCCCGAGGGCACCGGCAGCACGAGGTCGGCGCCCTGCGCGCCGTTGCGCTCCGAGCCCTCGCCAGGCTTGCCGTTCGGCGCGCTGCGGTGCGGGCTGTGGTGGTAGTCGATGAGAGTGGTGATCTGGTCGTCCACCCGCAGGACGACGTTGCCACCGTTGCCCCCGTCGCCCCCGTCGGGGCCACCGAGCGGCTTGAACTTCTCGCGGTGCACCGAGGCGACGCCGTGGCCCCCGTTGCCCGCGCGCAGGTGCAGCACGACACGGTCGACGAATGTTGCCATGGGGCCGATCCTCTCTCGAAAACGGTGATCAGGTGCTGCGGACGGGGGTGTCGTGCCCACAGACAGCGCGACGCCGGTGGGGGCAGCTGCCCACCACCGGCGTCCCGGCGAAACGGTCGTGCTCAGACCTGGGCGGTCTGCGCCTCGACGATGTTGACGGTCTTGCGGCCGCGCTTGCTGCCGAACTCCACGACGCCCGGGACGAGCGCGAAGAGCGTGTCGTCGTTGCCGCGACCGACGCCCTCGCCGGGGTGGAAGTGCGTGCCGCGCTGACGGACGATGATCTCACCGGTGCCGACGATCTGGCCGCCGAACCGCTTCACGCCCAGACGCTGTGCGTTCGAGTCGCGACCGTTGCGGGTCGAGGACGCACCCTTCTTGTGTGCCATGGCTGTTACCTCCTGGGTGTGCGGTGGGCCGACGCTCAGGCGTCGATCGAGGTGATCTTGATCTGGGTCAGCGGCTGGCGGTGGCCCTGGCGCTTCTTGTACCCGGTCTTGTTCTTGTACTTCTGGATGATGATCTTGGGGCCCTTGGTCGCACCCATGACCTCAGCCTTGACGACGACCTTGCCCAGGGCATCGGCGTCGGTGGTCACGGTCGAGCCGTCGACGAGCAGGACAGGAGCCAGCTCCACGGTCTCGCCGGCCTTGACCTCGACCTTGTCGATGATCAGGATGTCGCCGACGGCGACCTTCTCCTGACGGCCGCCAGCACGGACGATCGCGTACACGGTGAACTCACTTCCTGAAGTCTTAGGTGGGTTGTACAGCTCCCGGTGGTCCGGCTGAGCCAGCACCTTCGCACTGTCTGCCAAGCCTGCCCCGGGGCGGGGTGAACCGACGCACCAGACTACCGTGCGCCCCGCCCCGGGACCAAACCGAACGGGTGGTCAGGACGTCTCGCTGCCCTCGGTGCTCCCGGCCCTGTCCTCCTCGACCCCGGTGGGCGGTCCGGCGGGCGCGAGGACCCGGCCGCGGCGACGCCGCTTCGGGGCCGGTGCGGGCTCGTGTGTGGGCTCCGGCTGCGGCTCGGGGGTCGGACGCTCGGTCTCGGGCATCGCACCGGGCGATGCCTCCGGCTCGGGCGAGTCGGCCGCGAGGACGGCCTCGACCGCCTCCACGACCCCGTCCGGCACCGTCACCGTGGGCGCCGACGTCTCACCGGCCGAGGCGTCGGCGGCGTGCAGGGCGGCGGCGTGCGCGGCCGCCGCGATCTGCGCGGGCGTCGGACCCTTCGGGTTGGGCGTGGGCAGCACGTTCTTCGGCTCGCTGGAGCCGTTGCCACCACCCCCGCTGCCCGAGGCACGACCCTTGCCACGGCCCCGCTTGCTGGACGGCGCGTCCTCGTCCTGCGCCGGGCCGGCGTCGCCCTTGGCGGTCGGCTCGGTCTGCACGATGATGCCCCGCCCGGCGCAGTGGACGCAGGTGTCGGAGAAGACCTCGATGAGGCCGGAGCCGACCCGCTTGCGCGTCATCTGGACCAGACCCAGCGAGGTGACCTCCGCCACCTGGTGCTTGGTGCGGTCCCGCCCGAGGCACTCGAGCAGCCGCCGCACCACCAGCTCGCGGTTGCTCTCGAGCACCATGTCGATGAAGTCGATGACGATGATGCCGCCGATGTCGCGCAGGCGCAGCTGACGGACGATCTCCTCGGCCGCCTCGATGTTGTTCTTGGTGACGGTCTCCTCCAGGTTGCCCCCGGAGCCGGTGAACTTCCCGGTGTTGACGTCGACGACCGTCATCGCCTCGGTCCGGTCGATGACGAGCGACCCGCCCGAGGGGAGCCACACCTTGCGGTCCATCGCCTTGGCGATGGACTCGGAGACGCGGTGCGCCGTGAAGATGTCGGTCGTGCCGGTGTACTTCTCGACGCGATCGGCCAGGTCGGGAGCCACGTCGTCGATGTAGCGCTTGACCTCGGTCCACGCCTCGTCGCCGGAGACGATCAGCCTGGAGAAGTCCTCGGTGAAGACATCGCGGATGACGCGCACGGTCATGTCGGGCTCACCGTGGAGCAGCGTCGGGGCGCTCGAGCTCTTGGCCTTGGCCTTGGCGTCGATGCGCTCCCAGGTCGCGGTGAGCCGCTCGACGTCCGCACGCAGCTCGGCCTCGGAGGCGCCCTCGGCCGCGGTGCGCACGATCACACCAGCGTCGTCCGGGACGACCTCCTTGAGGATGCGCTTGAGCCGGGCCCGCTCGGTGTCGGGCAGCTTGCGGGAGATGCCGGTCATCGCGTTGCCCGGCACGTAGACCAGGTAGCGACCGGGCAGCGAGACCTGCGACGTCAGTCGGGCGCCCTTGTGCCCGATCGGGTCCTTGGTCACCTGCACCAGCACGGACTGCCCCGGCTTGAGCGCGTTCTCGATCCGCTTGGGCTCCTTGGAGTCCAAGCCGGCGGCGTCCCAGTTGACCTCGCCGGCGTAGAGCACGGCGTTGCGGCCCTTGCCGATGTCGACGAAGGCGGCCTCCATGCTCGGCAGCACGTTCTGGACCCGGCCGAGGTAGACGTTGCCGGCCGTCGAGCTCTGCGCGGAGCGGGAGACGTAGTGCTCCACCGTCACACCGTCCTCCAGGACGGCGATCTGGGTGCGGTCCTCCAGCCCCCTGACCACCATGACCCGGTCGACGCTCTCCCGGCGTGCGAGGAACTCCGCCTCGGTGATGATCGTGCGGCGACGTCCGGCCTCGCGACCCTCGCGGCGCCGCTGACGCTTGGCCTCGAGCCGGGTCGAGCCCCGGACCGAGGTGACCTCGTCGCGGGCGGGGCGCTCCGCCGTGGACGCCTCGCCGCTGCGGCGACGGCGACGGCGACGGCGGGTGCCACCGGCCCCACCCTCACCGTCGTCGGACCCGTCCGCGTTGTCGGGGCTCCCGTCCTGGTCGGCCGACCCCTCGTCGCCGGAGGGCTCCTGCCCCTCCGGTCCACGGCGGCCACGGCCGCTGCGGCTTCGTCGCCTCGACCCGCCGCCGCTGCCGGTCTGCTCCCCGTCCCCGCGGTCGGCGTCTCCCTGATCACCGTCGTCACCGGCGGTCTGATTCTCGGCGGACTCGTCGTCGGCGTCCGTGCCGTCGGCGTCCTCGCCCTGGTCCGGTCCACCGCGGCTGCGCCGACCCTTGCCACCACGCCGCCGCCGGCGACCGTTGCGGCCGGAGGAGCCGTCGTCCCCGCCCTGGTCGTCGTCCCCGTCCTGCTGCGTCTCGGCGCCGTCCGGCGCGGCGCGCCGTGAGTCTCTGGCGGTCTGGGTGTCCTGCGTGTCGTGCTTGTCCTGCGTGTCGTGGCTGTCCTGCGTGTCGTGCGTGTCCTGCACCGGACGCTCGACGGGCGCGGTCACCCCGGCGGTGGCCCGGCGCGAGCGTCGGCGCGGCAGGTCCGTGAGGTCGGGCGCCTGGAAGATCAGCCCGAAGGAGGGCAACGGCTCGGCGACCGCCACCGGCTCGAAGGGCTCGCCGTCGGGCTCCTCCTCCGCGGCGCCGTCGGGCTCCTCCTCCGCGGCGTCGTCGGAGTCGTCGGAGCTGTCGCTGTCCCGGGACTCGACGCCCTCGGCGGAGTCGTCGCGGGTCTCGACCTCCGCGGCGTCCTTCCCCTGCTCAGCCTCCTGGGCGTCCCTGTCCTCGGCGGACCCGACCGCGTCCGCCTCGACCGACCGCGCCTGCGCGACCAGCTCGGCGGCGAGGGCGGAGGCGCGGCTGGCGCGCTCGTCCTGCTCGGGATTCTGCGTGCGTGCGTCCTCGGTCCGTCCGTCGGTGCCGTGGATGGTGTCGTCAGACACGTGGTGTCCTCTCAGGCCGCGCGACCGAGCCCACACCACGGGACCCCCGGGGGGGGGTCCACTCCCCGCGCAAGCGGGTGCAGTCGTCCTGGCCGGTCGGCCCGGACGGAAGTCGTCCTGGCTACCTCACCACAGTTCGCGCGGGGGCGCGGCACCGGGCGGGCCGGTGGGAGTCGTCTCGAAGCTCCTCAAGAGGCTTCGCGCGTGCCGGCAGCGCCGCACAGCGAGGGGACTCGCACCGGGCCGGACAGCGGTGTGGCACTTCTGTCCGTCCACGGCGAGTATCGCACACGGCACCCCCGGCGTCGCCATCCTGCGCGGCGGCACGCGGGCGCGCCTCAACCCCCCAGCCGCTCGGCGACCTCCCCGTCCAGCACCGGTCCCTGCCGCAGACGCGTGGCCAGCGGGCGCGGGAGGTCGAGCCCGGACACCTGGCGCAGCGCCGTCCAGACCTCCGCGGGCCGCACCGTCGGGGTGGTGTGCCGAAGGGTGACGAGGAGTACCACGTCGCCGCTCCGCTCCTCGCCGCTGTCCTCCCCGGGGGCGAGCTCGAGGCCCACGACCGCTGCCCGCACGTCGAGCTCGCGCGCGCCCTTCTTCATCATCCGGCTCACGTGCAGCTCCGGCGCGGCCAGGAGCGCGGCGACGGCGGACCGCACGCCCTCACGCTCCACCCGACCTGCCTGCTCCGCTCCGCCGCGGAAGCGCATCTCCCACAGACTCCCCTGCAGGTGCTCGGCGAGGGCTCCCGGCAGGTCCGCGCTGTCACTGACCTCCAGCACGTCCAGACCCTCGGGCAGCGCCGCGTCGAGGGGCGCCACGAGGGAGGAGGGGTCGAGGACGCGGGTCAGCGACACCTCGACGAACTCCGCCTCGCTGGCCGCGCCGGTGGGGGCCGCGTTGGCGTAGGAGATCTTGGGGTGCGGGTGGAACCCGGCGGAGTAGGCCACCGGCAGCCCGGCTCGACGCACCGCACGCTCGAGGGCGCGCTGGAAGTCACGGGTGGAGGTGAACCGCATCCGCCCGCGCTTGGCGTAGCGGATCCGCACCTTCTGGACGGCGGGGTCGGGGGTGGGCCCCTCGGGGACACGACGGGAACCGGCCATGGTGGGACAGGGTACTGCGGTCGGCACGGCCCGCCGCCCGAGCACGCCATACGCAGGCGGTTCCTGGGTGGGACCGGCTTGACGGTACGGTAGTCAGGGCACTCGACGTCGAGTCCGTGACCGGGGCAGGACGCTGTCCTCCCGAGCTGCCGGTCGTCCCCCACCCCCGATTCGCGAGGAAGACCAGTGCGCGTCTACAACTTCTCCGCCGGCCCCGCCACCATGCCCCTCGAGGTGCTCGAGCGTGCCCAGTCCGAGCTGCTCGACTGGCGAGGTTCCGGGATGTCGGTGATGGAGATGTCGCACCGCTCCCCCGAGTTCGTGGGGATCGCCGCCGAGGCGGAGGCGCGGATGCGCTCGCTGCTCTCCCTCCCGGACGACTACGCGGTGCTGTTCCTGCAGGGCGGGGCCACCGGGCAGTTCGCCGGCGTGCCGCTCAACCTCACCGCGCCGGGAGCCACGGCCGCCTACGTCAACACGGGCGCCTGGAGCAAGAAGGCGATCACCGAGGCGAAGAAGTACCTCGACGTCCGCGTCCTGGCCGACGAGTCGGCGTCCAACTACGCGACCGTCCCCCCCGAGGGCAGCCTCGAGGTGCCGGCCGACGCCGCCTACCTGCACTACACCCTCAACGAGACCATCGGCGGGGTCGAGTTCCCCTACGTCCCCGACGCGGGCGAGGTGCCGGTCGTGACCGACGCCAGCTCCACGATCCTGTCCCGCCCCCTGGACGTCTCCCGGTTCGGCGTCGTCTATGCCGGCGCGCAGAAGAACCTCGGTCCCGCCGGGCTGGTCGTGGTGATCGTGCGCAAGGACCTGCTCGGCCGGGCGCGCCGGGAGGTGCCGAGCGCCATCGACTGGACCGCGATGGCCGAGGCCGACTCGATGCTCAACACCCCCCCGACCCTGGCGTGGTACCTCGTCGGACTGGTGCTGGAGTGGATCGAGCAGCAGGGCGGGGTCGCCGGGATGGGCGAGCGCAACCGGGCCAAGGCCGAGCTGCTCTACGGCGCGATCGACGCCTCCGACTTCTACTCCAACCCGGTCGACCCCGGCGCCCGCTCGTGGATGAACGTCCCGTTCCTCGTCCCGGACGGGGCGCTGGAGAAGCCGTTCGTCGCCCAGGCCGCCGAGGCCGGGCTGTCCGGGCTCGGCGGGCACCGCAGCGTCGGCGGGATGCGCGCGAGCATCTACAACGCCATGCCCCTCGAGGGCGTCCAGGCCCTCATCGACTTCATGACCGAGTTCGAGCGGAAGAACGGCTGAACCCATGACCACCTTCGCGATCCAGACCCTGAACGCCATCTCGCCGATCGGCCTGCAGCGCCTCGACCGGGACGTCTTCGACATCGGCACCGACATCGCCCAGCCCCGGGCCATCCTGCTGCGGTCGGCCGACCTGCACTCGCTCGAGGTGCCCCCGTCCCTGTATGCCGTGGCCCGCGCCGGCGCCGGGACCAACAACATCCCGGTCGACAAGATGGCCGCGCTCGGCATCCCGGTGTTCAACACCCCCGGGGCCAACGCCAACGCCGTCAAGGAGCTGGTGATCGCCGGCATGCTGCTGGCCGCCCGCAACCTCTACCACGCGGCCGACTACACGCGGAACCTCGTCGCGGACCAGAGCCTGAGCGGCAAGGACCTGGACAAGCAGGTCGAGGCCGGAAAGAAGCAGTTCGCCGGCTTCGAGCTGCCCGGCAAGACGCTCGGCGTCATCGGCCTCGGCGCGATCGGGGTGCTGGTGGCCAACGGCGCCCAGTCCCTCGGGCTCAAGGTCCTCGGCTACGACCCTGCCATCACCGTCGAGCGTGCCTGGCAGCTCTCCCCCAACGTCGAGCAGGTCACCAGCGTCGAGGAGCTGCTGTCGCGCTCGGACATGATCACCCTGCACGTCCCTCTCGTCCCCGGCACCGCAGGGCTGATCAACGCCGACCGGATCGCGCTGATGCCGGAGGGCTCCGTCGTGCTCAACTTCGCCCGCGGAGGCGTCGTCGACGAGGAGGCCGTCATCGAGGCCCTCGACTCCGGTCACCTGCACGCCTACGTCAACGACTTCCCCACGGAGGCCGGGGCGGTCCACCCCAAGGTCATCGCCCTGCCCCACCTCGGCGCCTCCACCGCCGAGGCCGAGGACAACTGCGCCGTGATGGCCGTCGACCAGCTCTCCGACTTCCTGCTCCACGGCAACATCCGCAACTCGGTCAACTTCCCCGAGGTCGTGATGGCCCGCACCCCCGGCACCACGCGGCTGGGGATCTTCAACGAGAACAAGCCCAACATGATCGGTCAGATCACGGCCGTCCTCGCCGACGCCGGCCTCAACGTCGCGGAGTTCACGAACAAGGCCCGCGGCGACTACGCCTACACCCTGGTCGACGTCGAGGGTGAGGTCCAGGACGAACTCAAGACGGCCATCCTGGCGATCGACGGCGTCGTGCGCGCCCGCAAGATCTGAGCCGCGTACGACCCTCGCGTGTGGGGCAGCGCGGTGCAGCCGAGTGCCAGCTGCTCCTGCTCCGGCACTGCTTCGACCACCGCTTCGACAGGGTCAGGATCCAGACCGACGGGGCCCACGGTGGGCTTCCGCCTCGAGAGCTGAGCGTCGACCCGGGCACGGGTCCGGTCCTCAGACGACGGTCAGCGGCAGGAGCCTCTGGCCGGTGGGGCCGATCTGGATCTGGGTCTCCATCTGGGGGCAGACCCCGCAGTCGAAGCAGGGTGTCCAGCGGCAGTCCTCGACCTCGCGCTCCTCGAGGGCGTCGAGCCAGTCCTCCCACAGCCACTCCTTGTCCAGCCCGGAGTCGATGTGGTCCCACGGCAGGACCTCGTGCTCGCCGCGCTCGCGGGTGGTGTACCACGCGACGTCGACGGGTCCCCCGCCGAGGGCCAGCCCCGCAGCGGCCATCCACCGATCGAAGGAGAAGTGCTCGCTCCACCCGTCGAAGCGGGCACCTGCACGCCATACCTGTTCGATCACCGAGCCCACCCGCCGGTCGCCCCGGGACAGCAACCCCTCGACGATGCCCGGCTGCCCGTCGTGGTAGCGGAACCCGATCGCCGAGCCGTAGCGGCGGTCGGAGCGGATCGCCGCACGCAGCTTGGCCAGCCGCGCGTCGGTCTCCTCGGCCCCCAGCTGCCCGACCCACTGGAAGGGCGTATGCGGCTTGGGCACGAAGCCGCCGATCGACACCGTGCAGCGGATGTCGCGGTGCCCGGAGACCTCGCGACCGGTGTCGATGACCCGCTTGGCCAGGTCGGCGATCGCGAGCACGTCCTCGTCGGTCTCGGTCGGCAACCCGCACATGAAGTAGAGCTTGACCTGTCGCCAGCCCGCGGCGTAGGCCGCCGCGACCGTCCTGATCAGGTCCTCCTCGCTGACCATCTTGTTGATGACCTTGCGCATCCGCTCGCTGCCGCCCTCGGGGGCGAAGGTCAGCCCTGACCGCCTGCCGTTGCGCGTCAGCTCGTTGGCGAGCTCGATGTTGAACGCGTCCACGCGCGTCGAGGGAAGCGACAGCCCGGTCTGCGTCCCCTCGTAGCGGTCGGCGAGGCCCTTGGTCAGGTCCGCGATCTCGCTGTGGTCCGCCGACGACAGGGACAGCAGCCCCACCTCCTCGAACCCGGTCGCCTCCAGCCCCCGCTGGACCATCTCGCCGATGCCGGTGATCGAGCGTTCCCGGACGGGGCGGGTGATCATCCCCGCCTGGCAGAAGCGGCACCCGCGCGTGCAGCCCCGGAAGATCTCGACCGACATGCGCTCGTGCACGCTCTCGGTCACCGGCACGAGCGGCTGCTTGGGGTAGGGCCACGCGTCCAGGTCCATCACCGTGTGCTTCGCGACCCGCCACGGCACCCCGTGCGCCGTCGGCGCCACCCTCTGGATCCGCCCGTCGGGCAGGTAGTCCACGTCGTAGAACGCCGGCACGTAGACACCGCCGGTACGCGCGAGCTCCAGGAGCAGCCCCTGCCGACCGTCCGGACGACCGGCCTCCTTCCACGCCCTGATGATGCGGCTCGTCATGAGCACGGCCTCCTCGCCGTCGCCGACGATGGCGGCGTCGACGAAGTCCGCGATCGGCTCGGGGTTGAAGCTCGCGTGCCCCCCGGCGACCACCACGGGGTGCTCGTCGGTCCGGTCCCTGGCGTGCAGCGGTATCCCGGCGAGGTCGAGCGCCGTGAGCATGTTGGTGTAGCCGAGCTCGGTCGAGAACGAGAGCCCCAGCACGTCGAAGTCTCCGACGGCACGGTGCCCGTCCACCGTGAACTGGGGCACCCCGTGCTCACGCATCAGCGCCTCGAGGTCCGGCCACACGGAGTAGGTGCGCTCGGCCAGCACGTCGGGCTGCTCGTTGAGGACCTCGTACAGGATCATGACCCCCTGGTTGGGGAGCCCGATCTCGTAGGCGTCGGGATACATCAGCGCCCAGCGCACGGTGTCCTCGCCGCCGCACTCCCAGTCCTTGACCTGGGAGTTCAGCTCGCCACCGATGTACTGCACCGGTTTGCTCACCTGCTCCAGCAGCGGCTCGAGCTCGGTCAGGACAGAGGCGCCGCGGACGCGGGTCGGGACGTGGGACTGGGTCACGGACATGCCGTCCAGGGTATGCAGAGCGTCGGCACCGCACGAATCAGCTCAGGTGCCGTTCCAGGACCACGCCCTACGTCGCGGTGTACCTGACGTTCCGTCTGGCGCGCCAGAGAGTGGTCACGGCGAGCGCGAGGAGCGCCGAGAACCAGAGCCCGGCTTCAGCCTGGACCCACCCCGCTGAGTCGGGGACGACCGCTGCGGCGACGGACGATGCGAGCATGGAGAGGGCGAAACCGATCATCACGCCCAGCAGAGCGCCGATGACCCGTGCGGCTGGGCGGCGTCCGCGCGTCACCGCCGCGCCCAGCGAGGCGAAGGCGACGACGATCGCGACGAGGCCCAGCACGAAGAGGGGGCCTTCCAACGGGCTCTGGTCCAGGCCGCCGGCAACGCCGATCGCCACCGCCTTCGATCCCCAGGCCAGAACGGCAGCGACCGCGGCCAGGACGGCCACGCGTGAGGCGCTCATCCTGCGAGACTAGCCGAACGGCGCTCGGCGAGAGGGTCAGCCTCAGTCCACGAGCGGCCGCATCAGGGCCTGGGGGTCGTCGACCATCTCCTGCAGGATCTGAGAGCTGCGGACCAGGTAGAAGCCGTCCGTGGCCCGTTCGTCGATCGTGTACACGACGTCGACCCTGCGCCGGGCCACGATCATGCCGGACTCGTCGACCACCGCCTCGGGGCGGACCGTGCCGATGGCGACGAAGACGGTGGCGGTGCCCCGCTGGTACAGGTGGTGGAAGGGTGCCTCCGCCTGGAGCGAGCCGAGGTTGACGAGGTAGGAGCTCGCGTAGACGGGAATGGCGTCCTGCAGGGCCCGCGGCAGGAGGTTGGTGGCGTCCAGGATCCAGATCGTCCGCGCAACGCCTGCGAGCACCGGGCGCGGGAGCCGCACGAGCGCATCGACCAGCCGGTCGCTCTCGTTGCGGCTGCTGCTCCGGGCCTGGGCCAGGACCCCGTCGACCTTGTCGCGCACCTCGTCGACGGTCTCGGTGCCGGTGAAGGTGATGTGCGCCTGCACCTCTGCGCCCTCGTCGGTCATCTCCTGCTTCACCGTGAAGGAGAAAGTGATGTCGCGGTGCTCGTAGGTGCGCCGTCCGGAGATGAAGCGGTTGAGCTCGGGACGGCGACGGTACAGCCGGGCCCAGGCGGTGAGGAAGACGTGGAAGAACCGCACGCGCTCCCCCGCCGGCCGGTCGGCGTTGACCTGCTCCAGCCATTCGGTCAGATGCTCGACGTCGAGGTGCTGCCGGTAGTAGACCGTCGACTCGAGCCTGGTGGGCATGAGATGGGGCACCACCCGTCGCATCGCGGGAAGGTCCGCCACGAGCCGCCCGTCCCGGCGCCCCCTGACCGGTCGGCGTCCGGTGAAGAACATGGCCCGAGACTACGTGGGCGGGAGGTGTCAGCTGCCGGTGACCCTGGTGATGGGTGCGAACAGCCGACCCGACCGCCAGGTGTGCACGACGAAGTACGCCAGGAGCAGACCACCGACGACGTCGATCGAGTAGTGACCATGCGCGAGCACCAGTCCGGCGGACATCATGAGCACCATCAGCCACTGGAGCCGTCGCCGCCACACCCGTTCCGTCGGGGTGAGCAGCGCGAGCAGGGTGAGGGCGGCGACGTGACCGGAGGGGAACATGCCGTACTGCTGCGGGGTGAAGAGGAACGGACCGTCGCCCTGGGCGGGCGCGAGCGGGGTGAGGACCATGATCACGGCCCGCAGCAGGTACATGAGAGCGAACACGGCGCCGACCGCCGGAACCCGTGACCGGTCGTGGCGGAGCAGGTCGACCAGGAAGGCACCGAACCCGACGACCAGGGCGACCAGGGTGAGCCAGCGAGCGGGGCGGACGTACGGCAGCAGCTCGAAGAGCAGGTCGTCGGGGCGAGCCGCGTCGGCGAAGCGCTCGACGATCAGGGTGCTTCCGAGCGTCGAGGCGACCAGCGCCGTCAGGCCCAGACCCAGGGCGACGGCCCAGGCTGCGACGAGGGAGCCCGGTCCCTCGTCGGCCTGGTCGTCCACGGGCGCGGTCTCGGCGACCTGGTGGAGGGCGTTGTCGTCCCCGACGCCCATGATGTCCTCCTCCACCTCGGCGGCGAGAGCCTTCCGGCGACCGGCCACCGTGGCCCTCGCCTCGTGGCTGCGGCTCAGCTCTCCACGTAGAACTTGTCGAGCTCCTCCTTGTACTTGGTCGTGACGGCCTTGCGCTTGAGCTTCATGCTCGGCGTCAGGTCGCCCGCCTCCACGGACAGGTCGTGGTCCAGGATGTGGAACTGCTTGATCTGCTCCCACCGGTTGAGCTGGGAGTTGAGCTCGTCCACGTAGCCCTGGACCATCTCGCGACACGCCTCGGAGGTGACGATCTGGGAGTAGGAGTCGCCGGCCATGCCGTGCTGGGCGGCCCAGCCGGTGATCACGTCCGGGTCGAGGGTGATGAGGGCCGACACGAACTTGCGCCCGTCGCCCTCGACGATGAGCTGACTGGCGTAGGGGCAGATCCCCTTGAACATGGACTCGATCTGCGACGGCGCGACGTACTTGCCGCCCGAGGTCTTGAACAGGTCCTTCTTGCGGTCGGTGATCGTGAGGAAGCCGTTCGCGTCCACCTCGCCGATGTCGCCGGTGGAGAACCAGCCGTCTTCCGAGAGCGACTCGGCCGTGTGGTCGTCGAGCTGGTGGTATCCGGCGGTCACGCCGGGACCGCGCAGCAGGATCTCGCCGTCCTCGGCGATGCGCACCTCGGTCCCGGGCAGCGGCCAGCCGACGGTGCCGAACTTGTAGCCGCCCGGGTGGGGCCGGTTGACGAACGACGCGGCGCTGGTCTCGGTGAGGCCGTAACCCTCGAGGATGAGCAGTCCCATCGCGTCGAACCAGCGGGCCACGTCCTCGTTGAGGGCGGCAGAGCCGGAGATGAAGAACCGCACGCGACCCCCGAACCGGTCCCGGATCTTGGAGAGCACGAGCTTGTCGGCGAGACGATACTTGACGGCGAGCAGGCCCCCGGGCTCCCCGCCGGCCCCCCTGATCTCACCGACCTGCTTGCCCACCCCGGTGGCCCAGCCGAAGAGCTTGGCCTTGACGCCGCCCTCGCTCTCGATCATCGTGGTGATCTTGCCGTAGGCCCTCTCGAAGATCCTCGGCGCGGCGCCCATGAAGGTGGGCTTGACGACACCCACGTTCTCGACGATCTTGTCGGGGCGTCCGTCCACGGCGGTCGGGAAGCCGATCTGCAGCGGGAGCGTAAGAAGCACCTTGCCGAAGACGTGGGCGAGGGGCAACCAGAGGAACTGCAGGTCTTCCTGGCTGAGGATGCCGATGGCGTCGACGGCAGCGGCCTCGTACGTCCAGGCAGAGTGCGTCAGCGGCACACCCTTGGGCCGACCGGTGGTGCCCGAGGTGTAGATGATGGTGGCCAGGTGATCCGGGGTCAGGGCGTCGATACGTGCGTCGACGAGGTCGGCCTCGGCCGCCAGCCGGCCACGACCCGACTCCTCCAGCTCCGCGAACGACACCACCCAGTCACCGTCACCCTCACCGTCGATGACGACGACCTTGAGGACCTCCGGCATCTGCGCCCGCTGCTGCCGGAGGGTCTCGACCTGGGTGGAGTCCTCGGCGATGACGACCCGGCTGGCGGAGTCGGCCATGATGTAGGCGACGTCCGAGGGGATCGTCGTCGGATAGATGGTGGTGGTGGCGGCGCCGGCGCACATCACGGCGAGGTCGGCGAGCACCCACTCCAGGCGGGTCGCGGACATCAGCGCCACGCGCTCCTCGGGCTCGACGCCGAGCAGGACCAGCCCGGCAGCCAGCGCGTAGGCCCGGTCGCGGGTCTGCGTCCACGTCAGCGACTCCCAGCCCTCACCCACCGGGTAGCGGAAGGCCTCGGCGTCCGGCAGTGCCGCGACCCGGTCGCGGAACATGTGCGCCACGCTGGGGGCCCGGTTCTCGATGAGGCTCAGGTCGACCTTCTCGTCGGCTGCAGATCGGGACATCGTCAACTCCTTCGTCACGGTGTGGCCCTGATCCTCTCAGGTCGTGGCCTCCGGACCAAGCATCGCCCCGGGTGTTCTCAGTCCTGCTGCGCGCACGCCACGAGACCGACCGCCAACCAGCAGGCGAGCATCGAGGACCCGCCGTAGGACAGGAAGGGCAGCGGAAGTCCGGTGACCGGCATCAGCCCCAGCGCCATGCCGACGTTCTCGAAGACCTGGAAGGCGAACCACGCCCCGACGCCCACCGCCACCAGGCGCCCGAAGGAGTCCTCGCAGCGCAGTCCGACCAGCAGCGCGCGCACCACGAGGAAGCCGAGCAGCAGGAGCAGTCCGACCGCGCCCACGAACCCGAGCTCCTCCCCCGCCACGGAGAAGACGAAGTCCGTGTGCTGGTACGGCACGAACCCGCCCTGCGTCTGCGGTCCCTGCCCCAGCCCGGCGCCGGTCCAGCCTCCTGAGCCGATCGCCAGGCGGACCTGCCGCGTCTGGTAGCCGATGCCCTCCGGGTCCAGCATCGGGTCCCGGAACGCCAGGAGCCGGTCGACCTGGTAGGGGTCGAGCAGCGGCACCCGCACCGCCGCCACCACCGCTGCGACCGTGGCGGTCAGCGCGGCGGCGCTCCAACGCCACGCTGCTCCCGAGCTCGCGACGATGCCGAGTGTCAGCATGCCGAGGACGAGCGCGCTGCCGAGGTCCGGCTGGAGGACGATCAGCCCGACCGGCAGCGCCGCCACCGCCCAGGCCAGGACGACGTCCCGCCCCTGGGGCGGTCGCAGCGGGTCCCTGCCCTCGGCCAGGAGCATCGCCAGCCCGATGACCAGTCCGATCTTGGCCAGCTCCGCCGGCTGCAGGGAGAAGCCACCGGGCAGGAAGAGCCAGGAGCGGGACCCGTTCACGGTCTGCCCCAGCGGGCTGAGGACGAGCAGGAGACCGACGATGCCAGCCAGGTAGATCCAGGGTGCCGCCGCCCTCAGCCGACGCACGTCCACGGCGACCAGGGCCAGGGCCAGGGCCAGGCCGATCGCCGCGTTGACCAGGTGACGCACGGCGAGCGCCGTGCCGACGTCGGCGCGGGTCGCCGACCACACCAGCAGCGCCCCCACCAGCGAGAGCCCGAGCGCGGCCACGAAGAGTCCCCAGTCGGTGCGGGCGTAGCGGGCCCGCAACGGCCGTCTCCCCGCACCCGCCCGGGCCGGCGCCCACGCCATACCCGGTCCCGCCCCTAGGCCAGCAGTTCGCGGGTGTGCTCGACGTCGGCGGCCATCTGCTGCAGCAGCTCCTCGATCGAGTCGAAGCGCAGGTTGTCGCGCAGCCGCTGGACGAAGTCGACCCACACCGTCTCGCCGTAGAGGTCGAGGTCGGTGCGGTCCAGGACGTAGGCCTCGACGGTGCGGGTCATCACGTCGTCGAAGGTCGGGTTGGTGCCGACCGAGATCGCGGCGGGCTGCCGCCGTTCCGGGTCGTCGGGTGCCAGGCTCGGCCGCTCCAGCCAGCCCGCGTAGACCCCGTCGGCGGGGACCAGACCCTCGCTGTCGTGGGAGAGGTTGGCCGTGGGGTAACCGAGCCCACGGCCCCGGTGGTGCCCGTGGACGACGATCCCGGACACCCGGTGGGGCCGGTCGAGGATCTCCGCGGCCGCGCGCATGTTGCCCTCGGCGATCGCGGTGCGCAGGGCGGTCGAGGACCAGCTCCGCAGCCCGTCCGTCAGGTGGTCGCCCACCGTCCCCTGCACGACGACCTCGAAGCCGTAGCGCTCGCCGAGCGCGTGCATCGTGGCGATGTCGCCGCTGTTGTGGAGCCCGAAACGGGTGTCCTCCCCGACGACGACGACCCGGGCGCCCAGGCCCTCGACGAACGTCTCGTGGACGAACTCCTCGGGGGTGAGCAGGGCGTACTCGGGCGTGAACTCGATGACGACCACGCCGTCGACCCCCAGCTCCTCCAGCAGGTCGAGACGGTGCTCGAGCCCGGCGATCGCCGCCGGGGCGCGCTCGGGGTGCAGCACCGCCACCGGGTGCGGGTCGAAGGTCACCGCGACCGAGGCCAGTCCGCGCTCGCGGGCCATCCTCGTCACGGTCCGCAGGACCGCGCGGTGACCGCGGTGGACCCCGTCGAAGTTGCCGAGGGTGGCAACCGTGGGGCCGAGCTCGGCGGGGACGTCGTCCAGGCTGGTCCAGCGGTGCACGCGCGTCACTCTACGCGTCCGCCGGCGGGGGCCAGGACGACGTGGGCGCGGGCCTGCGCCCCGCTCTCGTCGAGGATCGCGACGAGGGTCCCGTCCGGCCCGACAGCCGCCACCGGCCCGCTGCGGCCGGGTTCGGAGGAGGCGATCCGCTGCCCGTGGCCCAGCGCCCGCGCCTCCGGCTCCTCGAGCCGGCGCACCGGGAGCGCCGCCGCTGCGGCGTCCGCCAGCGGGACCAGGTAAGCCGTGGGGCCGGGTCCGCGCTCCGGGTCCAGCTCCTCGAGCGTCACCGCGTGCTCGAGCGTCAGACCGCCGACCCGGGTCCGGCGCAGCGCCGTCAGGTGACCGCCTACGCCGAGGTCCGCACCGAGGTCGCGCGCCAGGGCGCGCACGTAGGTCCCGGACGACACGTCCACCTCCGCGTCCAGGTCGAGCACGCCGTCTGGCACGGTGGCCCCGTCGGGACCCGTGTCGCCCGGTCGGCGGACGGCGAGCACCTCGAAGCGGCCGACGGTCACCGCCCGGGGCGCGAGCTGCACGTCCTCCCCCGAGCGCACCCGCGCGTAGGACCGCCTGCCGTCGACCTTGATCGCGCTGACGGCGCTCGGCACCTGCTGGATCTCGCCGCGCAGGGCGGCCACCGCCCGGAGCACCCGTTCCTCGGTCAGACCGCTCGCGTCGGCGCCTCCGGTGACCTCGCCCTCCGCGTCGTCGGTGACCGTCGACCGACCCAGGCGGACGGTCGCGGCATACCCCTTGTCGTGGCCGACGAGGAAGGTGAGCAGCTTGGTGCCCCGGTTGACGCCGAGCACCAGAACCCCGGTCGCCATCGGGTCGAGGGTGCCGGCATGCCCCACGCGACGGGTGCGGCACAGCCGCCGCACCCGTCCGACCACGTCGTGGCTGGTCCAGCCGGCCGGCTTGTCGACGACCAGCAGCCCGTCGCCGACCGGTTCCTCAGCGGTCATCGGCGGAGGCGTCGGTCTCGTGCTCGGCGCCCGCCTCCGCTCCTTCGCCGTCCTCGCCGTCCTCGCCGTCCTCGCCGTCGTCCTCGGCCCGCGGCTTGCGGTAGGGGTCCGCCTCCCCGGCGAAACCTGCCTCCGCCGCCCGGGCCGCCGCGAGCTCCGCGTCGCGCTCGGCGACCTTGCGCAGCAGGTCGTCCAGGTGTGCGGCGTCCTCGGGCAGCGCGTCGAGGATGAACTCCAACGAGGGGGTCAGCCGGATCCCCAGCCCCCTGCCGACGAACGAACGCAGCCGTCCGCGGTAGGCCTCGAGGATCTCGGCCGCCGTCTCGCGGTCCTCCTCGCCGCCGAGGACGGTGTAGAAGACGCTGGCCTGCTGCAGGTCACCGGTGACGCGGACGTCGGTGATGGTGACGAAGCCGAGGCGCTGGTCCTTGACCACCTGGGACAGCCCCTGCGTCACCAGCTGCTTGATGCGCTCGGCGATGCGGCGGGCGCGGGCCTGGTCTGCCATGGGGTCCTCCTGGGGCGTCGGGACGTGCTCGGTGGGACGTCCGGGCACAAGGCCCGGACCACGCCCATCCTACGAGGTGGAGTACCCTCCGGGGTATGACGAGGGTGGGCCGGGGAGCGCGCGCGCTCGTCCTGTCCCTGCTCGCGGTCCTCTGGGGGACGGTCGCGCACGGGCACGGACTGGTCGCCCTCGGGTCGCTCGGCCCCGCGTCGCTCGGCCCGCTGGTGTGGTCGGGCGCCGCCACCGCCCTGCTGGCCTGGTGGACCCTGCCCCCGCGCCCGACCCTCACCGGCGCACAGGCCGGCCGCGGCTCCGCCGTGACGGGCGTGGCCGCCGTGGCGGGCGCCGGCCAGGCGCTGACCCACGCGGCCCTCGCCGTGACCCCGCTCCTCACCCGGCAGACCGGACGGCCGCTCGAGGCCCACGTCCACGTCGTGGGGGCGGTCACCGGCACGCCCGACGCGCAGACCGTCCTGACGGCTCTCGGGCACGGCGGGGTCCAGGTGCTGGTGCTGCACACGCTGGCTACCCTCACCGTCGCCCTCCTGTGGGCGAGCGCTGGGGCCCTGTGGAGCGAGGCCACCGCCTGGTGGGACCAGCTGGTCGCCACGACCGACGCCCGGGCCTGGGTCGCGCCGCGCACGGCGGCCGAGCGGCGCCCGACCCTCCTCCAGGGTTCCTCGGCCCACCTCTCCTGGGACGGGAGGGCACCGCCGGCCACGGCGCTGCCCTGACCCCGTACCCCAGCCCCCCGCACCACACCCAGGAGACCCCTGTGCCCACCCCCCGCCCCGTGCTGCCCGCCCTCGCCCTGTCCGTCACCCTCGCCCTCGTCGGCTGCGGTGCCGACGCCACCCCCACCTCCGTCGACGGCACGTCCGCCAGCTCACCGTCCGCCGCTGCCACCACCGCGGCCACCGCCCTCACCCTCGAGGACGGGTGGGCCAAGGCCACCGACGCCCCGATGACCGGCGTCTTCGGCACCCTGACCAACTCCGGCGGCACCGAGATCCACCTGGTGTCCGTCCGCAGCGAGCTGGCCGGGATGGCCGAGCTGCACGTCACCGTCGACGACGGCGCGGGCGGCCGGGTCATGCGCGAGGCCGAGGACGGCTTCACGATCCCGGCCGGCGGAGAGCACGACCTGGTGCCCGGCGGCGACCACCTCATGCTGATGCAGCTCACCGGCCCGGTCGAGACCGGCCAGGAGGTGGCACTGACGCTCCTCGACGAGGACGGGCGGGAGTATGCGGTGACCGTCACCGCGCGCGCGTTCTCGGGTGCGGAGGAGGACTACGACCCGGAGCCGCAGACGGAGCAGCCGTGAGCGAGAGCCGCGGGGCGGCTGCCGAGGCGGGCGTCGGTCGCCGGACGCTGCTCAAGGGCGGCCTGCTCGGCGGGGCCGGTGCCCTCACGCTCGCCGGCGGTGTCGCCTCGGGCACCTCCGCGGGCCAGGCTTCGACCACCGTGGGCGGGGCCGGGTCGGCGGGCAGCGTCTCGGGCATCCTGCCCACCGGCGACGCTCCCTCTCCGGTCGGGCACCTGGTCGAGCCGTTCCACGGCGCCCACCAGGCCGGGATCGCCACGGTGCCGCAGTCGCACGCCGTCTTCGTGGCACTCGACCTCGACGAGGGAGTGGGCGTGACCGAGCTGGGCCGGCTCATGCGCGTCTGGACCGACGACATCGCGCGACTGGCCTCCGGTCGCGCCCCGGTGACCGACCAGGAGCCCGAGCTCGCCGCGCGGCCTGCCGGGCTCACGGTGACCGTGGGCTGGGGCGCCGGTCTCTTCGGCCGGCTCGGGACGGAGCACCTGCGGCCCCGCTGGCTGGCGCCGCTCCCGCCCCTGCCGATCGACGACCTGGACGGCCGCTTCGGAGAGGCCGACCTGCTCCTGCAGATCGGTGCCCACTCCCCCGTCACGCTCGCCCACGCCCGACGGCACCTCGTCGGCGCGGCCCGGGGCATCGCCTCGCCACGCTGGCTGCAGCCGGGCTTCCGCGAGCCGATGGAGCGGGACGGCTGGTCGTTGCGCAACCAGTTCGGGCAGGTCGACGGGACCGTGCAGCCGGACGTCGACGGCGTCGACGCAGGGCTGCTGTGGATCGACGCCCACGGCCAGCCGGCCTGGGAGGGCGGCTCCAGCCTGGTGCTGCGCCGGATCCGGATGGACCTGGCGGGCTGGGAGCGCGCCGACCGGGTGGCGCGCGAGCACGCCGTCGGCCGGGACCTGGCCACCGGGGCACCGCTCACCGGGGGTGAGGTCGCCACGCCCGTCGACCTGCACGCCGTGCTTCCGGGCGGCCTGCCGGTCGTGGACAGGGACGCGCACGCGCGTCGCGCCGGCCCGCACGCCCCGCACCAGCGGTTCCTGCGCCGCCCCTACACCTACGAGGAGGTCTCCGCCGACGGCACGGTGGAGACGGGTCTGCTGTTCGCCGCCTACCAGGCCGACCCTCTGCGTCAGTTCCTCCCCGTGCAGAGACGCCTGGCCGAGGCGGACCTGCTGAACCTCTGGACGACCCCCGTGGGCTCAGCGGTCTTCGCGCTCCTGCCCGGGTGCCCCGAGGGCGGGTGGCTCGGTCAGCACCTCCTGGCCTGAGGGCGCAGCTCGGGGACCGAAGACCTGCGCTCGGGGGGCCACCAGGACCGAGCTCGGCACTGGTCGTCTCCTCCGCCGTCACCCCGAGAACGACAGGACCGGCCCCACCCCGAGGGGTGGAGCCGGCCTGCGTCGTGCCCTGACGGTCAGCTGCGAGGGATCTCGCGCATCTCGTAGGTGGTGATGACGTCCTCGAGCTGGAGGTCGTTGAACGAGCCCAGGTTGACACCGCACTCGTAGCCCTCGCGGACCTCGGTGACGTCGTCCTTGAACCGCCGCAGACCGGCGATCTCCAGGCTCTCGGTGACCACGACGCCCTGGCGGGTGATGCGGGCCTTGGCACCGCGGCGGATCTCGCCGCTGCGGACCAGGCAGCCCGCGACGTTGCCGAACTTGGAGCTGCGGAAGATCTCGCGGATCTCCGCGGTCCCGGTCTGGAACTCCTCGTACTCGGGCTTGAGCATCCCCTTCAGCGCGTTCTCGATGTCCTCGATGGCCTGGTAGATCACGCCGTAGTAGCGGATCTCCACACCCTCGCGCTCGGCGTAGTCCGCGTTCTGGCCCTCGGCGCGCACGTTGAACCCCAGGATGATCGCGTCGGAGGCGACCGCCAGGTTGATGTTGTTCATCGTGATCGCACCGACGCCGCGGTCGATGATCCGCAGGTCGACCTCGTCGCCGACGTCGATCTGCAGCAGCGCGTCCTCGAGGGCCTCGACCGATCCGGACACGTCGCCCTTGAGGATGAGGTTGAGGGTCTCGACCTTGCCCTGGGCGAGCGCCTGGTTGAGGTCCTCCAGGCTGATCCGCTTGCGGGACTTGGCCAGCGCCGCCTGACGGTCGGCCGCCTCGCGCTTCTCGGCGATCTGGCGTGCCGTGCGGTCGTCCGGAGCCACCAGGAAGGTGTCGCCGGCCCGTGCCACGGTGTCCAGGCCCAGCACCTGCACCGGGCGGGACGGGGTCGCCTCCGCCACGGTGTTGCCGTGCTCGTCGAGCATCGCCCGGACACGGCCGTGGCTGGCCCCGGCGACGATCGCGTCGCCGACCCGCAGGGTGCCCTGCTGGACCAGCACGGTCGCCACCGCACCGCGGCCACGGTCGAGGTTGGCCTCGATCGCGACACCACGGGCGTCCTTGGAGGGGTTCGCCCGCAGGTCCAGCGCCGCGTCCGCGGTGAGCAGGACGGCGTCGAGCAGGGCCTCGATGTTCAGGCCCTCCTTGGCCGACACGTCCACGAACATCGTCTCGCCGCCGTACTCCTCGGCGACCAGGTTGTACTCCGTCAGCTGCTGGCGGATCTTGGAGGGGTTGGCGCCCTCGACGTCGATCTTGTTGACCGCGACCACGATGGGCACGTCGGCCGCCTGGGCGTGGTTGAGCGCCTCGATCGTCTGGGGCATCACGCCGTCGTCGGCCGCGACCACGAGGATCGCGATGTCGGTCACCTTCGCGCCACGGGCACGCATGGCGGTGAACGCCTCGTGGCCCGGGGTGTCGATGAAGGTGATCGCGCGCTCGACACCGTCGTGCTCCGTGCGCACCTGGTAGGCACCGATGTGCTGCGTGATGCCGCCGGCCTCGCCGGACCCGACCTCGGACTCCCGGATCGCGTCCAGGAGCCGGGTCTTGCCGTGGTCGACGTGACCCATGACGGTGACGACCGGGGGACGTGCCTCCAGGTCCTCGTCGGACTCACCCTCGGCCTCGGCGTCAAGGTCGATGTTGAAGGCGCTGAAGAGCTCGCGCTCCTCCTCCTCCGGGGAGACGACACGGATGTTGTAGTCCAGCTCCGCGCCAAGGACGCTGAAGGTGTCCTCGTCGAGGGACTGCGTCGCGGTCGCCATCTCACCGAGGTGGAACAGCACGGTCACCAGCGATGCCGGGTCGACGTTGATCTTGTCGGCGAAGTCGCTCAGCGAGGCACCGCGGCGCACCGTGATGATCTGCCCACCACCGCGCGGCACGTTGACGCCACCGATGGCCGGGGCCTGCATCTGCTCGAACTCGGCCCGCTTGGCCCGCTTGGACTTGCGGCCGCGGACCTTCCCGCCGCCTCGACCGAACGCACCAGCCGTGCCGCCACGGCCACGAGGACCGCCGCCACGACCACCGGGACCCCCGCCGGGGGCACCGCGGTAGCCGCCACCGGCACCAGCACCGGCGGGACCGCCGGGACCGCCGCCGGGTGCGCCAGGACGACCACGACCGCCAGGACGGGCGGGGCGCTCGCCCGGCCGCGGCACGGCCGCGCGCTCGGGCATCATGCCGGGGTTGGGTCGCGCCCCGCCGGGACGAGGAGCCCCGGGGCGGGGGGCGCCCGGACGGGGACCGGCAGCGCCTGGCGCTCCGCCACGGGTTCCGCCGGGACGGGGCATGCCCTGGCTGGGGGCGAACGGGTTGTTGCCCGGACGCGGTGCACCAGCGCGGTCGCCTCGGTCGCCACGGTCGGGACGCTCGCCACGGTCGGGACGCTCGCCACGGTCGGGACGCTCGCCGGCTCGACGCTCGCGACCCATGCCCTGGCTGGGGGCGAACGGGTTGTTGCCCGGACGCGGACCAGGCTTGACGCCCGGCCGGGGCGCCGCCTTGGGCTCGGTCTGCTCGCCAGGCGTCGTCGACGCCGCGGATGCCGCCGCCGGGGCGGCGGGCGCGGACTGCTCAGGCATCGACGGCGTGGGCGTCGAGGACGGCGCGGGTGCCTCGGGCGCGGAGGACGCAGCCGGTGCCTCGGGCGCGGAGGACGCAGCCGGCGCCTCGGGGGTCGCCGGACCCGGACGCGGTCCGGGCCTCGTCCCCGCGGGCGGGGTCGAGGGAGAGCCGGGCCTGGCTCCGCCGGACGGTGCGGGAGAGCCCTGGCCACCGGACCGCGGTGCGGTCGGCGAGGCTCCCGGGGTGGACGGGCGGGGATGGCCCGGCTTCTTGGCGCCCGGCTTGGAGCCGGCGCCGTCGCTGTCGCCGCCACCGGTGGGGGTGGGCGGGTTCTCGCGGATCTTGCGGACGACAGGCGGTTCGATGGTCGACGAGGCCGACCTGACGAACTCTCCCTGCTGCTTCAAGTGGGCGAGCAGCTCCTTGCTCTCGACCCCGAGCTCTTTGGCGAGCTCGTAGACCCTGAGTTTGGCCACGGTGTGGTGTCTCCTTGGTGTTGCGCCACGACCGGGCCCCTGCAGGGCACGCTCGTGACTAGTGCTGGTGGGTGCTCATCGCTGAGTACTCATCGGGTGCTCATCAGCGTCAAACCCGCTTCCGGTTCCTCGATGACAGGCCCGGGTGGGCCCGCCCTTGCTCGGCGACCGGGTCAGGCGACCCGGTCGTGTCACGTCTGCTGCTGCAGCCACTCCTGCACGGGGGCGGTGTCGACCTGGCTGCCCGCCGGGAGGCGGAGCGCACGGCCGAACGCACGTCGTGCGATCGCGGTCTGCAGACACTCGGGGGCGGGGTGCACGCTGGCACCGCGTCCCTGACGGCGACGACGTCGGTCCGGGACGATGAGCCAGCCGGTGGCCGACCCGTCCGGGACCGCGACGACGCGCAGCAGTGCGGTCTGATCGTCCTTGCGCCGGCATCCCACACAGGTGCGCACCGGGGTGTGGTGCACGCCGGAGCTCACGGGAGGCGCGGGGTCAGGACGGACAGTGGGACCCACTCTACACGCTTGCGCTGTCGTCCCCGGTCGTCGCCCGCGCCGCGTGCTGCTGCTCGGTGTCGGCGCGGATGTCGATCTTCCAGCCCGTCAGCCGGTGCGCGAGACGGGCGTTCTGCCCCTCGCGCCCGATGGCCAGGGACAGCTGGTAGTCGGGGACGACGACCTGGACCTGACGGGTCTTGACGTCCACGATGCGGGCGGACTGGACCTTGGCCGGGGACAGCGCCGACGCCACGAAGTCCTCGGGGTCGTCGCTGTAGTCGACGATGTCGATCTTCTCCCCCTGCAGCTCCGCCATGACGGCCCGCACCCGCTGGCCCATCGGGCCGATGCAGGCACCCTTGGCGTTGACGCCGGGCACGGTGGAGTGGACGGCGATCTTGCTGCGGTGACCGGCCTCGCGGGCGATCGCCGCGATCTCGACCGTGCCGTCGGCGATCTCGGGGACCTCGAGGGCGAAGAGGCGCAGCACGAGGTTGGGGTGGGTCCGCGACAGCATGATCTGCGGCCCGCGGTGGCCGCGCTTGGCGCTGACGACGTAGCAGCGGATCCGTTGGCCGTGCTGGTAGCTCTCTCCCGGCACCTGCTCGGCGACCGGCAGCTCGCCCTCGACCGTGCCGAAGTCGACCAGCACGAAGCGGGGGTCGTTGGACTGCTGGATGATGCCGGAGGCGATGTCGCCCTCCCGGCCCCGGAAGTCCCCGAGCACCGCGTCGTCCTCGAGCTCGCGCATGCGCTGGGTGATGACCTGGCGAGCCGTCGCCGCGGCGACCCGGCCGAAGCCGGCGGGCGTGTCCTCGAACTCGGGGCCGGGCTCGCCCCGGGTCCCGTCCTCGAGGACGGGCGGGTCCTCCCGTGCCCACACGGTGATCTTGCCCGACTTGCGGTCCAGCTCCACCCGGGCGTGCCGGTAGTGACCCTCCACCCGCTGGTAGGCGGACAGGAGGGCTTGTTCGATGGCCTGGACGATCACGTCCATCGGGATCTCGCGCTCGCGCTCCAGCAGGCGCAGGGCCGCCATGTCGATGTCCATCAGTCGTCCTTTCGGTCGGGCCGGGAGAACTCGACCTGGACCGTGGCCCGGGTCACCTCGGACCATCCGAGGTCCTGGTCGTTCGCGGCGGTGAGTCGGATGCCGTCGGCACCGGCCGAGGAGAGCCGACCGGTGACGGTCGAGCCGTCCTCCAGGTGCACCTCGAGGAGCCGGCCGACGTTGCGGCGGAAGTGGTCGCGACGCGTGAGGGGCCGGTCCAGGCCGGTGGAACTGACCTCGAGCGTGTAGGCCGCCTCCCCCATGACGTCGGAGGAGTCGAGGGTCTCGGACACGGTGCGGGTCGCCTCGGCGACCTCGTCCAGCGTGAGCGGCTCGACCGGGCTGGCGGTGTCGTCAGGGGCGAGGGCGGCGACGTCGCGGGCGACGAACACGCGCACGAGACGGCGCCGGCCGGCCTGCTGCACGACGACGTCGTCGACGACGACGCCGCTTCCGGCGAAGGTTTCGGAGAGCTGGTGGGTGATCGACTCGGCGCGCGCCCGGGCATCCATCGGGTGTCTCCTGCCATCTTCTGATGTGTGTGTCGCGGCTCCGGGCACGACGGTGCCCCGGACGACCGGTCCTGGGTCGTCCAGCCTACCGTCTGCGATGATCCTCGTCATGCCTCCGCGTCCGACCCGTCGATTCGTGCTGCTCGGCGCCCTCGGGACGGCCGCGCTGCTGGTCACGGGCTGCCAGGAGGAGCGTCCCGACAACGTCGTGCCCACCGGCGACGTGGATGCCGACGACCCGCGCACCTGGCCCGCCGACACCCAGCTGCTCATCGCCGCCCGGCAGCGCGTCCACGGCTACCTGCAGTCCCTCGACAACGTGTCGCTGCCGCCCGCTGCCCGCGGGCTGGGGCAGACCTGGGCGCTGCAGCAGGAGCGGCTCGAGCAGCTCATCACCCTCGGGGGCGTCCCGCTGCCCGCCCTGCTCGACGCCCCCGCCGTGTCACCGTCCGTCGACCCCGTCCCCACCACGGACGCGCCCGACGACGGCGGCGCGACGACGGACACGTCGGACGCCACCGCGTCGCCGCGGAGGGAGGCGAGCGTCCTCGGACGGGTCCTGGTCGAGGACCTCTCCGACGCCGTGCGCGAGGCCTCGGTCAGCACGCCGACGAACCTGGCCATGCTCTGCTCGCTCGCCGCCCAGCACGGGGCGAGCGCCGCCCTGCTGGGAGCGCCGGTACCGTGGCCGCCGCTGGCCGGCCCGGCCGGTGCCGCGGCCGTGCCGGTGCTGTCCGTGACCCGCCCCGCCGTCTTCGGGCTGGAGGTCGTTGCCGCCCGGTCCTCCGGGGAGGAGCGGGCGGCCTACGAATCGGTCCTGCAACCCCTGCTCGTGGTCACGCGTCAGCTGGAGACCCTCGCCGGGGAGACCGCCCCCGTGCCTCCGCTCGGCTACGACCTGCCGGAACCGCTGGAGACGGCCGGGCAGCGGCGCGGGCTGGCCCGCGCCCTGGTCGCCGACATCGCCCCGGCCACCCTGTCAGCCTCGGTGCGGGTGCCCGGCGACGCCGAGCAGCTCGGGGGGGTCGTGCGGATCGTCGCCGAGACCGTCGCGTGGTCGGCCGCCCTCGAGGAGCAGGCCCAGCCCTTCCCCGGCATGACCCTCCCCTAGTTTGGGGGCATGCCCAACCGTCTGGCCACCAGCACCTCTCCCTACCTGCTCCAGCACGCCGACAACCCTGTCGACTGGTGGGAGTGGGGCGAGGAGGCGTTCGCGGAGGCCCGGCGCCGGGACGTGCCCGTGCTCCTGTCGGTCGGGTATGCGGCGTGCCACTGGTGCCACGTGATGGCGCACGAGTCGTTCGAGGACGAGGAGGTCGCCGCCGCGCTGAACGCCGGCTTCGTGGCCGTCAAGGTGGACCGTGAGGAGCGTCCCGACGTCGACGCCGTCTACATGGCCGCCACCACGGCCCTGACCGGCCACGGAGGCTGGCCGATGACGTGCCTGCTCACACCGGACGGTGCCCCCTTCTGGGCCGGCACCTACCTGCCCCGCGACGGCTTCGTGCAGCTCCTCGGCGCCGCTGGAGCGACCTGGCGGCACGACCGGGACCGCCTTCTCGAAGGCAGCGAGCGCATCGTCTCCGCGCTGCGGCAGACGGAGGGCGGAGCCACCCGCGGCTCGCCCCTCACCGACGAGGACCTCGCCGCGGCGGTGCGCACCCTGGCCACCGGCTACGACCAGCAGTGGGGCGGCTTCGGCGGCGCACCCAAGTTCCCGCCCTCCATGGTCCTCGCGTTCCTCCTGCGCCACCACGGGCGCACGGGTGATCCCGCTGCCCTGGGCATGGCCCGCGACACCTGCGAGGCGATGGCCCGCTCGGGCATCTACGACCAGGTCGGCGGCGGCTTCGCGCGGTATGCCGTGGACCGCGCCTGGGTGGTGCCGCACTTCGAGAAGATGCTCTACGACAACGCCCTCCTCCTCGGCGTCTACGCCGACCTCTGGCGCGCGGACCCTGGCGCCCGCCCCTGGGCCGAGCGCGTCGTGCGCGAGACCGTCGACTGGCTGCTGCGGGAGATGTGGACCGAGCAGGAGGCCTTCGCCAGCTCCCTGGACGCCGACACCGAGGGCGTCGAGGGGCTCACCTACGTGTGGACGCCCGAGCAGCTGCGCCACGCCCTGGGCGACGACGACGGTGCGCGGGCCGCGGAGCTGCTGCGGGTGACCGCGACCGGGACCTTCGAGCACGGAGCCTCGACCCTGCAGCTGCGCGAGGACCCCGCCGACCCCGCGTGGTGGGCCGGCGTCCGAGAGCGCCTCGACCTGCACCGGACCCTGCGCCCCCAGCCCGGGCGCGACGACAAGGTCGTCACCGCCTGGAACGGTCTCCTCGTCTCGTCCTTGGCCCACGCCGGCTGGCTGCTGGAGGAGCCGGAGTGGGTCGACGTCGCCGCCCGCTGCGCCCGCTTCCTGCTGGGCACGCACGTGGTCGACGGGCGGCTGCGCCGCACCTCCCGGGACGGCGTCGTCGGTGCGGCCCTGGGCGTGGCCGAGGACCACGGCAACCTGGTCGACGGCCTGCTCGCGCTCCACCGGGCGACGGGCGACGCGAGCTGGCTGAGCGAGGCCGGCTCGCTCCTGGACGCGGCGGTCGGCCTGTTCGGGCGGGCCGACGGCGGGTTCGCGGCCACCGGCCACGACGCCGAGCGGCTGGTGCTCGACCCGCGACCGGAGGGGGACAACGCCGAGCCAGGAGGGGCGAGCGCCCTCGCCCTCGCCCTCGTGCGCCACGGGGCGCAGGCTGCCCACGCAGGTCACCTCGACGCCGCGGCCACCGCGCTGGAGGGGATCGCCACGACGGCGCGGCAGGCCCCCCGCTTCGCCGGGTGGGCGCTGGTCGCCGCGGAGGAGCTCGCGGCCGGGCCGCTGCTGGTGACGCTGTCGGCGGACGGGGGCGATCAGGGCGCGGCGACCTCGGGCACGGCGCCCACCACCCTCGCCGAGACGGCACGGCATACCCCCGTGGGGACGCTCGTGGTCGACGGAGACCCGGGGACCCCGGCCCTCGAGGGACGGCGGTCGGCGACGGTCTGCCGCGGCACCGTCTGCGACCTGCCGGTGGTGCACCCCAGCGAACTCAGCATCCGCGGCTAGTCTGCCCAGATGCGCGCACGGTTGGCTGCACGAGCAGCCTCGATCCTCATGGCCACGACGTCCTTGACGGCCTGCGGCCTGCTGGGCGGGGACGACCCGACCTCTGTCCCGGCACCCGCGCCGGCACCGTCGGGGGGATCGGGCGAGAGCACGTCGGAGGGGTCGGGCGAGGGCACGTCGGGCGACGGGTCGACCACCTCCGACCAGGGCGCCCAGGACGACCCCGCGACCGCCGAGGGGCAGGACGCACCCGACGACGCGCCGCTGGAGGTCACCCTCGCGGCGACCGGCGACATCCTGGCCCACTCCCGGCTCAACCTGACGGCCAACGCCTACGCGGGGTCGGTGGAGGGTCGCTACGACTACGGACCGATGTTCGCCGACGTGGCACCGCTGATCTCGCAGGCCGACCTGGCCCTGTGCCACCTGGAGACGCCGCTGTCCCCCGACAACACCAACCTCTCGGTGCCGGACACGCTGGTCTTCAACACCCCCCACGAGATGGCCACCGCGCTGGCCGACGCCGGCGTGGACGGCTGCGACTTCGCCTCCAACCACACCATGGACATGGGGCTGGGTGGCCTGGAGGCGACAGAGCAGGTCATGCGGGACGCCGGGATGGGCTACGCCGGGCCGACCGCCCACGAGGACCGCGCCGGGCTCGCGGAGGTCTACGACGTCCCGACCGAGGGCGGCAACGCCCAGGTGGCCCACCTCGCCTACACCTACACCTACCCCAACGCCGGGATGCCGACCACGGACATCCCGGGCGACGCGCCGTGGCTGGTCGCGAGCTCCTGGCCCAACCTCGGCAGCGAGGGCATCGCCGAGCAGGCCCGGGCCGCGAAGGACGACGGCGCCGACTTCGTCGTCGTCAGCATGCACTGGGGCAACGAGTACCAGGCCCAGCCCACGGAGGACCAGACGCAGATCGCGCAGGACCTGCTCGGCTCCGGAGAGGTCGACCTGATCCTGGGCACGCACGTGCACGTCATCCAGCCGTGCGAGGAGGTCGACGGCAAGCAGGTGGTCTACGGCCTCGGCAACTTCCTGTCCAACCAGTCGCCGGACACCAACGTCAACCTGGTGCCGGCGACGCAGGAGGGCATGGTCGCCTCCTTCACCCTGCGCCGTGACACGGACGGCGTGGTCACCACGCAGATGGACTACCAGCCCACGCGCGTCGAGATCGTGCCGGGCCAGCAGCCGGGGCCGCACGTCGTCCGGCTCGTCTCCCCCGAGACCGACCCGGAGACCTGGGAGCGCACCACCACGACCGTGGACCTGCTCGGCGGGTGCGGCGCGACGCCGCAGCAGCCCTGACCGACGCAGGGGCACGGGGCCTCGCGGCCTCAGTGCGTGAACTGCACCCAGGTGTCCAACCCGATCTTGACGACGAAGGCCGTGAGCACGACCACGAACACCACCCGCACGAACCGGCTCCCGCGGGCGACCGCGACGCGGGCGCCCAGGTAGCCCCCGACGATGTTGCACGCCCCCATGACCAGGCCGACCTCCCACATGACCGCCCCCTGCGGCACGAAGACGACCAGGGCTGCGAGGTTGGTCGCGAGGTTGGCGATCTTGGCCTTGGCGCTGGCCTCGAGGAAGCCGTAGCCCAGAGCGCTGACCAGCGCGAACACGAAGAACGACCCGGTCCCCGGACCCAGCGCACCGTCGTAGGCTCCCACGACCAGCCCGATGAGCAGGGCGACCGCCAGGTGCCGCCGCGGGCGCACGTGCCCGAACCTCAGCCGCTGCATCTGCCCCATGGAGGGCCTGGCCAGGGTGTAGGCACCGACCGCCACGAGCACCGTGAGGATGATCGGGTTGAACGACTCCTTGGTGATGAGGAAGGCCGTCCCTGCACCGGCCGCGCTGCCCAGGAACGCCGCTCCCGCCAGCGGCAGTGCCGTCCGCAGGTCCGGACGCACCCGACGGAAGTAGGTGATCGAGCTCGTCGTCGTGCCGGCGATGGAGCCGAGCTTGTTGGTCGCCAGCAGCTGCACGGGCGTGGCGCCGGGGATGCCGACGAGCAGCGCCGGCAGCTGCACGAGCCCACCGCCGCCGACGACCGCGTCGATGAAGCCGGCGGTCAGCCCGGCCAGCGCCAGGAAGACCAGGACACCCGGGTCGAGGGTCTCGAGCAAGGACGCGGGGTATGCCGTCAGGCCGGGTGCGCGTCGCCGCGCACCTCGGCCAGGACCTGGGTGGCGGCGTCGGCGACGGGCACCTCGCGGCGCTCACCGGTGCGCCGGTCCTTGATCTCGATCGTGCCGTCGGCCAGGCCGCGGCCGACGACGACGATCGTGGGCACGCCCAGCAGCTCGGCGTCCTTGAACTTCACGCCGGGGCTCACCTTGGGCCGGTCGTCGTGGACGACCTCGAGACCGGCGGCCTCGAGCTCGGCCACCAGCTTCTCCGCGTGCTCGAAGACCGCCCGGTCCTTGCCCGTGGCGAGCACGTGCACGTCGGCCGGGGCCAGCGCCCGCGGCCAGCACAGCCCGACCTCGTCGTGCGTGGCCTCGGCCACGGCGGCGACGGCGCGGGAGACGCCGACGCCGTACGAGCCCATGGTGACGGTGACGAGCTTGCCGTTCTCGTCCAGGACCTTGAGGTCGAGCGCCTCGGCGTACTTGCGGCCGAGCTGGAAGATGTGGCCCATCTCGATGCCGCGGGCCAGCGTCAGCGTGCCCGCGCCGTCGGGGCTGGGGTCGCCCTCGCGGATCTCGGCGGCCTGGACCGTCCCGTCGGCGGTGAAGTCGCGTCCCAGCACGAGGTCGAACACGTGCTTGCCGTGCTCGTCGGCACCGGTGACCCAGGCCGAGCCCTCGGCGACGGAGGGGTCGAGCAGGTAGCGGATCCCGGACGGCGCCTCCAGCCCGAGCACGGACGGGCCGATGTAGCCCTTGGTCAGCAGCGGGTGGGCGGCGAAGTCCTTCTCGTCGAAGGGCGCCCACTCGGCCGGGGCCACCTGCGTGTCCAGCCGCTTGGCGTCCACCTCGCGGTCGCCGGGCAGGCCGATCGCGAGCGGCTCCTTGGTCCCGTCGGGGTGGGTGAGCAGAACGACGACGTTCTTGAGCGTGTCCGCCGCGGTCCAGGACCTCCCGTCGGCGCGCGGGTGCAGCCCGTTCGCCTGCGCGACGAGCGTGTCGATCGTCGGTGAGTCGGGGGTGTCCTCGACGTGCGCGGCCGGGGTCGCCGCGACCACGCCCGGGTCGACCGGGGGTGCCTGGGGCACGACGACCGCCTCGACGTTCGCGGCATACCCGCTCGCCTCGCACCGCACGAAGGTGTCCTCCCCGTCGGGGCTGACCGCGAGGAACTCCTCGCTCGCGGACCCACCCATGGCGCCGGAGTCGGCGTAGACGACGACGTAGTCCAGCCCGAGCCGGTCGAACATCCGCACGTAGGCCTCGCGGTGCCGCTGGTAGGCGGCCTCGAGCCCGGCGTCGTCGACGTCGAAGGAGTAGGAGTCCTTCATGATGAACTCGCGGCCGCGGAGCAGTCCGGCGCGCGGGCGGGCCTCGTCGCGGTACTTGGTCTGCACCTGGTAGAGCGTGAGCGGCAGCTCCTTGTAGGAGCTGAACATGTCCTTGACCGCGAGCGTGAACATCTCCTCGTGCGTCGGGCCCAGGAGCATGTCGTTGCCCTTGCGGTCCTGGAGGCGGAAGAGGTTGGGACCGTACTCGGTCCAGCGGCCGGACGCCTCGTAGGGCTCGCGCGGCAGCAGCGCGGGGAAGCTGAGCTCCTGGCCCCCGATCGCGTCCATCTCCTCGCGGACGACGGTCTCGACCCTGCGCAGCACCTTCAGGCCCAGCGGCAGCCAGGTGTAGATGCCGGGGGCGGCCCGTCGGATGTAGCCGGCGCGCACGAGCAGCTTGTGCCCGGGCAGCTCGGCGTCGGCCGGGTCCTCGCGCAGGGTCCGCAGGAACAGGGTCGACAGGCGCATGGCCACGAGGGTGCACTCCTTGGCTGGGGCGGGTGGTCCCGAACCCCGGACCGTATGCCGTGGGCGCACGGGCGTCCGCAGGGCCGGGGGGACCGTCGCAGACTACCCGAGCGCCCATCCGTGGGAGGGCACGGCGAGGTCGCCGTGGACCCCGCCGAGGGTGACGGGGTCGTCCGTGAGGTTGAGCCCGAGGGTGAGCCGTTGGTCCTCCTGAGCTCCGACCAGGTCGATCGCCGCCGTGGCGTCGGCCACGTCCCTGGCGGTGGCCGTGGCCGTGGTGATCCACGGGTGCGTCCGGCGCAGGTGGACGATCCGCTGGTGCTCCTCCAGCAGGGCTCGGCCGTGGGGCAGGAGCTGGTCGGGACTGTCGGGGAACGGCGGACGGACGGAGTCGTCGCCGCCGGGCTGGTCCAGCTTCTCGCCCGTGAAACCCTGCTCGTCACCGGCGTAGACCGACGGCACCCCGGGCAGCAGGAGCGCCAGGGCAGCCGCGGTGCCGACGTGCCGCGGGTCGGTGAGCTTGCTGGCGATCCGGGTGACGTCGTGGTTGCCGACGAAGGTCTGGGGGCGGAAGACGGCGCAGAAGTCGGCGTGCCGCGTCAGCGCCCAGGCCAGCTCGTGCAGGTTGACGTCGTTGAGGGAGCTCCAGACCGCCTTCCACAGCTCGTACTGCGTCACGGAGTGCATGCCGGAACGCCGGACGAAGTCGACGTAGTCGCCCTGGATGACCTCACCGAGGATCCACGCGTCCGGGTGCCGCTGCCGGACCCGGTCCACGATGGGGCGCCAGGCGTCGGCCCCTGGTGCGAAGGCCGCGTCCAGCCGCCAGGCGTCGACGCCGGCGGCCAGCCAGTGACACATGACGTCGACGACGTAGTCCTGGACCGGGGGGTGCGTCAGGTCTAGCTCGACCAGGTCGAGGTTGCCCTCGAAGCCGCGGGGGTACTCCCCCACCCATCGCAGCCACGCCCGGTCCTCCTGCGTGGCACCCGGCGCGAGCGCCCGGCGCACGATCTCGTGGTCCTCCGAGACGTGGTTGAAGACACCGTCGAAGGCGACCCGGACACCCCGGCCGCGGGCCTCGTCCAGGAGCTCACGAAGGTCGTCCTCGTCCCCCAGCCGCGGGTCCACCCGGTAGTGGTCGAGCGTGTCGTAGCCGTGGCTCGTCGAGGCGAGGACGGGACCGAGGAGCAGGCCGTTGGCGCCGAGCTGCAGCAGGTAGTCGAGCCATCCGGCGACTCGCGGCAGCCGGTGCGCCACCTCGTCGCCGGTCCCGGCGTGCTCCGCGGCCGTGTGCTCCGCGCCGACGAAGCCGAGGGGGTAGAGGTGCCACCAGACGACGGTGTCGACCCAGCCCGGGCTCATCGCAGCGCTCATCGCCGGGCCACGACCTCGGCGACGCCCGTCAGGAGCCGGTCGACCTCCTCGGCCGTCGTGTAAGGAGCGATGCCGACGCGCACGCCGCCGCTCGCCCCGAGGCCGAGCCGGTGGCTCGCCTCCCAGGCGTAGAAGTGGCTGGCCGGAGCGTTGACCCCCACGGCCGCCAGGTGCCGGTGGACCGCGGACGGCTCGACGCCGTCCAGCGTGAACAGCAGGGTCGGCGTCCGGTGGGCGGCCCGGGAGTGGAGCCTCACCCCGTCGATCGAGCGGAGACCCTCCTCTGCGTGGGTGCGCAGCGCCTCCTCGTGCTCGTGGAGCGCGGCGAAGGAGGCGATCAGCCGCTCGCGGCGGGTCGACCCGTCCGGGTCCTGGTGCGCCGACGCACCCTCCCCCTCCCGGGCCAGCCCCGCGAGCACCTCGACCGCGGCGGTCGTCCCGGCCAGCAGCTCGTAGGGCAGCGTGCCCAGCTCGAAGCGCTCCGGCACCGCGTCGCTGGACGGCAGCAGCTTGTCGGGTCGGAGCCCCTCGAGGAGGTCGGCCCGGCCGCAGGTGACGCCGAGGTGGGGGCCGAGGAACTTGTAGGGCGAGCAGGCGAGCAGGTCGGCGCCCAGGACGTCGCGGTCGAGCAGGTCGTGCGCGGCGAGGTGGACCGCGTCGACGTGGACGAGGGCGCCGACGTGGTGGACAGCGTCGACGATCGCCGGCAGGTCGGGCCGGGTGCCGATCAGGTTGCTGGCCGCCGTGACCGCGACCAGCCGGGTCCGCTCCGACAGCACCTCCTGCACAGCCTCGAGCGGCAGCTCACCCGTCGCGGGGTCGAGCTCTGCCCACCTCACCGTCGCGCCGACCGCCTCCGCGGCGATCACCCACGGCCGGACGTTGCCGTCGTGGTCCAGGGAGGTGACGACGACCTCGTCGCCGGGTCCCCACCCGTGGCAGCGCGCCAGCGTGCGGGCCAGGTCCATCGTGTTCGCCGTCATGCTGCGCCCGAAGACGACCGTGGCGGGGTCGGTCCCCAGCAGGTCGGCCATGGCCGCCCGTGCCTCGACGACGGTCCGCTCCGCCAGCTGCTCGGCGGCGGTCACGCTGCCCCGGTTGGCGATCGAGGAGGTCATCGTCCGGGCGACCGCCTCGGCGACCGGAGTCGGTGTCTGCGACCCGCCGGGGCCGTCGAAGTGAGCCGTCCCGCCCTCCAGGGCGGGGAACAGCGCGCGGACCGCGGCGACGTCATACCTCATGGCGCCCAACCTAGGGCAACTCCCGGCAACCGATGGTTCCTGCCCGCCCGGCGGGATTGGTTTGTCTCTTCCGTCACCAAAGGAGCTCGACATGAACCATCGCAGCCGCCGGGCGCTCAGCCTCGCGCTCGCCCTCCCCCTCGCCCTGTCCGCCACCGTCGCCCCTGCCGCCCCCCACGGCCCGTCCGGGGGCCAGGACAAGCAGAACCCCCCGGCCCACAAGGACCAGCCCGCGCTCGAGGCCCGGGTCAAGGACACGATCCGGATCGGCAACAAGACGTTCAAGGACCTCAACGACAACGGTCGGTTGGACCGGTACGAGGACTGGCGTCGCAGCACCGACCAGCGGGTCGCGGACCTGGTGTCCCGGATGACCCTGGAGGAGAAGGCCGGCCTCATGCTCATCGACACCCTCAACGCCGGGTGCGAGGGTGCGGTGCCGGGGACCGCGGACAACTACCAGTTCACCCAGCAGATGCGCCGGTTCATCTTCCGGAACACGGTCGTCAAGCCCGGCGACCAGAAGTGTGGCACGGACGGTGGCTTCGCGGCCGGGTCCACGGTCTCGGCAGAGGAGGCCGCGACCTTCATGAACCGCATGCAGGCGCGCAGCGAAGGAACCCGGCTGGGTGTCCCGCTGCTCTACAAGAGCAACGCCCGCAACCACATCGATCCCGACGCGCGCGCCGGCATCAACGAGTCGGCCGGTGCGTTCACCGCCTTCCCCAAGGAGGCGGGGATCGCGGCTGCCGCGCTCGGAGCCCAGGCAGCGGCCGGGGAGGAGCCGACCACCGGGGACCTGTCCGTGGTCGAGGACTTCGCCGAGGTCATGGGCGAAGAGTGGGCCTCGATCGGCCTGCGCGGCATGTACGGCTACATGGCCGACCTGTCCACCGAACCGCGCTGGTACCGCACCCACGAGACCTTCACCGAGGACGCCGACCTGGCGGCGGGCATCATGACCCAGCTGGTTCGCACCCTGCAGGGCCCGGTCGACAGGGACGGCAGCTCGCTGTCGCCCGACACCGACGTGGCCCTGACGATGAAGCACTTCCCCGGGGGCGGCCCGCAGGAGCTCGGTCTGGACCCGCACTACGCGTTCGGGAAGGTCCAGACCTACCCGGGCGAGGCCTTCGGGTACCACCTCAAGCCGTTCGAGGCGGCGATCGAGGCGGGCGTGGCCGCGATCATGCCCTACTACGGGGTCCCCGTGGACGCGAGCTACCAGGGCGAGGAGCTGGACCAGATCGGCTTCGCCTTCAGCGACCAGGTCATCAACGGCCTGCTCCGAGACACCCTGGGCTACCAGGGCTACGTCAACTCCGACACCGGCATCATCAACGACCGGGCCTGGGGCCTGGAGGAGGCCACGGTCCCCGAGCGGGTCGCCGCGGCGACCAACTCAGGCACCGACACTCTGTCCGGCTTCAACAACGTCAGCGTCATCACCGGTCTGGTCGAGGACGGCCTCGTCACGGAGGACCGGGTGAACCTGGCGGCGCAGCGGCTCCTCGCCCCGATGTTCCAGATGGGCCTGTTCGAGAACCCCTACGTCGACCCCGCCGTGGCAGCGACCACCGTGGGCAGCGTCGAGCACACGGAGGTCGGTCTGGACCTGCAGCGCCGCTCCGCAGTCCTGCTGCAGAACCAGGACGACGAAGCCGACGACCCCGTGCTGCCGATGAAGGCGGGCTCCAAGGTGTACGTCCTCGGCAACGTCGACGCGGCCACCGTCAGTCAGGCCGGCTACGAGGTGATCGACGGCAACGTCGCCGCCGGACAGCCCCGTCCCAGCGCCGCCGGCGCGGACTACGTCGTGGTCCGGCTCACGTCCCGGACCGTCAGCACCAACACCTACGTGAGCGACAACACGAGCTCGGGCCTCGACACCGCGCACCTCAACCCGTCGGTGCTTGAGGGGGTGCTGGGGCTCGACGGACAGAGCCCCTACGGTGCGGCGGACGCCTGTGTCGCCTACGACGCAGCAAACTGCACCGACAACGGTCTGAGATTCGGCGGTTCCTTCCCCTGGGAGTCCAGCATCCTCGACTTCACCGGCATGGAGGCGGCCGAGTCGTGGCAGCCCACCCCCTCGCTGGACGTCATCAAGCAGGTGACAGAGGAGGTCGGCGACCCGACAAAGGTCGTGCTCAACGTCTACTTCCGCCAGCCGTTCGTCCTCGACGAGGCCAGCGGGCTGCAGGACGCCGGGGCCATCCTGGCGACGTTCGGGCAGTCGGACGCAGCCCTCGTCGACGTGCTCTCCGGCGACGTCGCACCGCAGGGGCGCATGCCCTTCGCGCTCGCCGGCACCCGCCAGGCCATCGAGCAGCAGAACAGCGACACGCCCGGCTACGACGAGACCACGGACGGCGCGCTCTTCCCGTTCGGTCACGGCCTGACGTACGCCCCGTGACCCGGGACCCCGCAGGCAGCTGAAGTCCTGCCGAGGCATCGTCAGGACGCAGAGCGCGAGGGCCCGGTCGTGCCACAGAGGTGGCCGGCCGGGTCCTGGCGTGTCCCTGGCACGCGGTCCCTCCTCGCACCCCTCAGACCCGCCTCCCCCTGGCGCCTGACTCTGCAGCCGGGCTGCCCGGCTGTGCAGCGCAGGGCTCAGGCGGGTCTGTCCGGTGCGACGACACGAGGCAGGACGATCGGGGTGTTCCGCGGAACACCCCGAACGTCTGTGGCTGCTCTGGGAAGGACGCGGGCGCGCGCGACCGGAACCTACCGGTCGCGCGCCTGACGTCGCCTGTCGTCAGTCGGCCTCCGGCACTCCGCTCGGCACCAGCGCCTCGGCCAGTTGCATCGTGCGGTCGATCAGGGACCGGTCCAACCCCCAGCCATCGTGGACCCTGCCCATGGCAGTCCTCAGGTCGCCTTCGACCAGGGACCGGGCCTGGTCGGCGGAAGCGTCGGTGAGGGGAGCCCCGGCGCCCCGGACGTGCAGGACCCAGGCCGCCACCACGCGCAACCCGCCGTCAGGGTCGCCGCCTGCGCTGTGGGCGGCTCTGAGAGCAGGCAGGATCCGCACCGGGATCTTCTGCGTCCCGTCGGCCACGATCTGCGCGAGCAGGTGTCGGATGCTGCGGTTGCGGAAGCGGTCGGTGAGCGCCCGGGTGTAGGCGCGCAGCTCGTCCTCGGGCAGCTCCAGGTGGGGGATGGCCACCTCCCACCACTCCTGCACCCACCCTGCGAGGTCCTCGTCCGCCATGGCGTCGGCCACGGTCTCGTGACCCCGGATGCTGCCCGCGTAGGCCAGCAACGAGTGCGCCCCGTTGAGGAGCCAGAGCTTGCGGGTCTCGTACGGGCGCACATCGTCGGTGAACACCGCCCCGGCCACCTCCCAGGCCGGTCGGCCGGCCGGGAAATCGCCCGACAGGTCCCACTCGATGAAGGGTTCTGTGACGATGCAGGCGGGGTCGTCCACCCCGGTCATCTCCAGCACCCTGGCCCGGTCGTCCGGGGTCGGTCGCGGAGTGATCCGATCAACCGCCGTGGTGACGAACGACACGTTCTCCCGCACCCACGCGGCGAGGTGCGGGTCCATCTCCTCGGCAGCGCCGAGCACCACCTCACGGGCGACGGACCCGTTCCCGGGGAGGTTGTCGCACGGGACGACAGCGATGGGTCCGGCACCGGCTGCCCGTCGTGCAGCCAGCCCGCTCGCCAGCCGGACGGGGGCTGTCACCAGCTCCTGAGGACGACCGTACCGCCACGCCCCGAGGTCCGCGCCGACCTCCGGGTCGGCGAGGTCGAGCCCCCCGTCTGAACTGCGTCGGTAGCCCGCCTCGGTGACGGTGGTGGTGACGACCCCCACCTGCGGGTCGGCCAGGTAGCGGTGCCACGCCTCGTGGTCCGAGGCCGGGCGTGCGTCGACCACGCTCTCGACCACCTCGATCGTCGTTCCGTCGGCCTCGTCGACCACGAGGGTGTAGAGGCCGTCCTGCTGCCTGAGCCTGTCCGCGACCTCCGTCGAGCGACCGGTGAAGGCGGCGATGCCCCACTGCTGATCGACAGGTCGTCCCTGGTTGGCCCTGTGGGTGTACCAGGCCTGGTGGGCCCGGAAGAAGTTGCCCAGCCCCAGGTGGACCATGCGGACCGCAGGCGGTGCCGCGCTGCGCGAGAGACGGTCGGGGCTCACAGGCCGAACACCTCTCTCGGCTGGGTCTGCACGAGATAACGGACCGTCTCCAGCGCCTCGTCCTCAGTCAGACGGTGCTCGGCGACGAGCCGGGCGAGGAAACCGCTGTCGAGCCGACGGGCCATGTCGTGACGGGCCGGGATCGACAGGAAGGCACGCGTGTCGTCGATGAACCCAGAGGTGCGGGTGAACCCCGCGCTCTCGGTCACCGCCGCACGGAAGCGGGTGATCGCCTCCGGGGCGTCGATGAACCACCAGGGGACACCCACCCGCAGGCTGGGGTAGAACCCGGCCAGCGGAGCGAGCTCCCTGCTGTAGACGGTCTCGTCGATGGTGAACACCACCAACGTGAGGCGCGGGTCCGTGCCGAAGCGCTGCAGGGCCGGCGCCAGCGCCCGGGTGACCTCGACCGCCATGGGTATGTCGCCACCCACGTCCGGGCCGAACCGCTCGTAGGTGGGGGTGTGGTGGTTGCGGTGGACCGCCGGGTGCAGGGTCATGGTCAGACCGTCCTCGGTCGCCATGCGCACCATCTCGGTGACCATGTGCCGTCGGAGGCGGTCGCCGTCCACACCGCTGGCACGGCCCTGCCGCGCCCGGCCGTAGAGGCGCTCCGCCTCGGCCGGCTCGAGCGGCTCGGTGCCGAGGTCACGGTGGCTGTGGTCGGTCGAGACCGCCCCGTGCTCCTTGAAGTAGGCGCGACGGTTCTCCATGGCCGACACCCAGCCCGCGTAGGTGTCGCAGGACCCGTTCGCGACCCCGGCCAGCCGGTCCACGTCCTCGTTCCACGCTGGGGCTGCCGGCTCCAGGTAGCGGTCGGGGCGGAAGGTGGGCACGACGGTGCGCGTGAACGTGGGATCCTGCGCCAGCACCCGATGGTGGGTGAGGTCGTCGCAGGGGTCGTCGGTGGTGGCGAGGAAGGCGATGTCGAAGGACTCCATCAGCGCCCGCGGCCGCGACGACTCCTGACCGATCCAGCCGGCGATGACGTCGTAGAGGTTGTCAGAGGTCCGCTCCGACGGCACCAGGTCCGTCTCGAACACCTGCACCAGCTGTGTCTCGAACCACAGCTTCATCGGGGTGCCCCGGTAGACGGACCAGTGCCGGCAGAAGATGCGGAAGGCCTCGCGCGACGCCTCCTCCGACAACGTCCCGCGTCCCACGCCGACGTCGCCCAGGTCGACCCCGTTGGAGTGCAGGAGCCGAGTGATGTAGTGATCGGGCGTGATGAGCATCGAGGTGGGATCCACGAACGGGGTGTCCTCGGCCAGCCAGACCGGGGGGACGTGTCCGTGCGGCGAGATGATGGGCAGGTCGGCCACCTCGGCGTAGAGGTGGCGCGCCACCTCCCGGGTGCCGGGGTCGGCGGGGAAGAGCCGGTCAGGGTGCAGGCTCACGCTGGCTCCGCGCCCCATCTCAGACCAGTCCCAGGGTCGTGGGCAGCCACATGGACAGCCACGGGACGAAGACCACGATGAGCAGCCCGATGACCAGCGCCAGCAGGAACCAGCCCAGCTTGGCGATGACGGGCTCGATCCGTAGACCGGCAACCTTGGCACCCACGAAGAGGACGTTGCCGACTGGCGGTGTGATGACCCCCACGCACAGGTTGTAGACGATGATCGTCCCGAAGTGGACGGGGTGGATCCCGAAGTCCTGCACGATGGGCAGGAAGATGGGCGTGAAGATCAGGATGGCCGGCGTCGGGTCCATGAAGGTGCCCACGAGCAGCAGGATCAGCATCATGATGATGAGGATCGCCTGCGGGTTGCTGGTCAGGCTCAGCAGAGCCTCGGAGACCAGGCGCGGGATACGGGCGAAGGACATCACCCACGACAGCGCCGAAGACACGCCCACGAGGAGCATGACGATGGCGGTGGTGCGGGATGCGTCGAGCAGCACAGCGGGGAGCGCGTTCACCCTGAGCATGCGGTACGCGAAGCCGAGCACCAGGCAGTAGACGACGGCGATGGCCGCCGACTCGGTGGGGGTGAAGTACCCCGCCAGGATGCCGCCGACGACGATGACGATCATCAGCAGGGACGGGACCGCGCGCCAGATCGTGATCAGGGCCTGACCGACCGTGGGGTGGACGTCGCTGCGGGGGGCACCGTACTTCCGGTGCATGCCCATCACGACGGCGATGCAGGCGAGCACCCAGACCAGCCCCGGTCCGACCCCGGCCATGAAGAGCGCGGCGATGGAGGTGCTGCTGACGAGGGAGTAGACGATAAAGGTGTTGCTCGGGGGGATGAGCATGCCCGCCGGCGCCGATGCGACGTTGACGGCTGCCGCGTACGGCCGGTTGTAGCCCTCCTGGACCATCCGGGGCTGGGTCACGGTGCCCACCGCGGCAGCGGCGGCGACCGCAGCACCCGACACGGCTCCGAAGAGACCGTTGGCCACGACGTTGGTGGCAGCCAGGGAGGACGGCAGACGCCCGACGAGGACCTGAGCCGCGTCGATGAGGCGGCTGGCTATCCCTCCGGAGTTCATCAGCGCGCCGGCCAGGACGAAGAGCGGGATCGCGAGCAGGGGAAAGCTGTTGATCCCGGTGAACATGCGCTGTGACGTGGTGAGCACGGCACTCTCGGCACCCAGCAGGACCGTGGCGGCCCCCAGCGTGGACAGACCGATGCCGACCGCGATGGGCATGCCGATGGCGATGCTGAGCAGGATCCCGAACAGGAGGATGAGCGCGGCGATCAGGGAGGTGTCCATGTCACTCTCCCGACTTCTCGACGATGTTCTCGTGTAGGTCCTCTTCGTGCGCGAACGGGTCGCCGCGCACCGCGTCCACCAGGTGGTGGAGCGCGTAGAAGAGGATCAGGACCCCCGTGATGGGCATCACGAGGTACATCTGGCCCAGCGTGGCCGGCAGCGAGGACAGCTGCTGGTTCCAGGCGCCCTGCGAGGCGCGCCACCCACCCCAACCAAGGATCAGGACCGCCATCGCGATGATCGAGAGCTGGACAAACACTCCGACGGCCTTGCGCCCGACCAGGGGCAGCTTGCGGACGAGGTAGTCGACGGCGATGTGTCCCTTCTCGGAGAAGACGAGGGCCGTGGCGAAGAACCCGAGCCAGACGAACGTCATCCGGGACGCCTCCTCCGTCCACGTGCTGGGGGTCAGCACCTGACGGGAGAAGACCTGCCACACGACGATCACGACGAGAACGGCGAACAGGACGATCGAGGCGACCGAGAGGACCCTGTCCAACCCCTTCTTGATGGCATCCATGGTGGGCGGCGCAGACCAGGTCAGTTCGCGGCTGAGCGGGAGGCTTCGAACAGCGCCTTCTGCGAGTCGGTCGTGAGGAACTCGTCCTGGAGCGTGCTCAACGCCTCCGAGAAGGCAGCAGCGTCGACCTCGACGAAGGTGGCCCCACCGGCCTCGGCATCGGTGATCGCCTGCTCGGTGGCAGCCGCCCACAGCTCGGTGTGCTCCTCGTGAGTGGCGGTCCAACCGTCGAGGAACGCCTGACGGTCCTCCTCGCTCATCCCGTTGAGCACGTCGGTGTTGATGATCAGGTAGTCGAGCCCGACCAGGTGGTTGGTGCGCGAGTAGAAGGGCGCGACCTCGAAGTGCTTCTGGGTGAAGTAGGAGACCTCGTTGTTCTCGGCGCCGTCCAGGACCCCGGACTGCAGCGCGGTGTAAACCTCGCCGAAGGCCATCGGGGTGGCTGAGCCGCCCATCGCCTCGATCATGCCGATGTGCAGGGGGCTCTCCTGGACCCGGATCTTCAGGCCTGCCAGGTCGCCCGGCGTCTCCACTGGTGCGTCCGAGTAGATGCTGCGCGTGCCCTGCGTGAACCCACCCAGGATGGTGACGTTGTTGCTCTCCTCGAGGGAGGCGTAGAGCTCCCCCACGATCTCCTCGTCGTGGATCACGTTCATCTGGTGCTCGACGCTGTCGAATGCTCCGGGCATGTTGAACGCAGCGAAGTCGTCGTTCAGGTTCTCCAGCTGGGTCCCGGAGACGATGCCCATGTCCACGGAACCGTCGCCGACGTACTGCAGGGCCTCGGCCTGGGCCCCCAGCTCCTCGTTGGGGTAGACCTCGATGCTGTAGCGACCGTCGGTCTCCTCGGACAGCCTCGTGCCGAAGTTGTCCAGTGCGATGAAGGAGGGGTGCTCCTCCGTCTGGTTCAGCGCCAGGCGCATGTCGGCACCGTCGCCGGCCCCTGCACCGGCCGCACCGGTGGAGTCGGTCGTGTCACCGCTGCCGCAGGCGCTGAGGGCGAGGATCGAGAAGGCCGCGGTGACCGCGAGAGTGTGCTTCCTCATTGAAGGGTTCCTTTGCTGTCTGTGCTGATGGCCCGCGCCAGGCAGCGTTGCCGGGGCGGAAGGTGTGGTGTCCATTGGAGTGGACACGGACCGGCCGCACGACATGTTGCCAAGAGTTGCCCCTCCCGGCCGGGGTGACGCCGAGGCCCCTGCCTCGTAGGCTCTCGAGCCATGACGACCACCGCCGAGCACCCACCGTCCACCTGTCGTCAGGCGGGTGGGCCTCACCTGCGGGTGGGGGCCGAGGCCCTCGACGAGCTCGTCGCAGCGTCGGTGGCCGAGGCCGACCTCGCCGGTCAGAACGTGGTCCTGGTCATCCCGGACGGCACGCGGTCGTGCCCGCTGCCGCTCCTGGTCGGCACCCTGCACCGGCACCTGTCCCCCGTCGTGGCCTCGATGACCGCCGTCATCGCGCTCGGCACCCACTCCTACATGGAGCCGGAGGAGATCGACCGGCTCCTCGGGGTGGGCGGCGACGGGCAACCCCCGAGCCTCGAGGCGGCATACCCCGGACTCGTCGTCGTCAACCACGAGTGGGCGGACCCGGACATGCTCGTCCAGGTCGGGACCGTCCCGGCCGCCCGGATCGCCGAGCTGTCCGAGGGACGGCTGGAGCGCGACGCGCCGATCGTGGTCAACCGCCGGGTGGTGGAGGCCGACGTCGCGATCGTGGTCGGACCGGTGTTCCCGCACGAGGTCGTGGGCATCTCGGGCGGCAACAAGTACTTCATCCCGGGCGTGGCCAGCCAGGAGTTCATCGACATGACGCACTGGGTCGGGGCGCTCATCACCTCGACCGAGATCATCGGCACGACGGGCATCACGCCGGTGCGCGCGATGATCGACGAGGGCTCGGCGATGATCCCGACCCGGCGGCTCGCGCTGTGCTGCGTGGTCGAGTCGGGCACCGGCGAGCTGGAGGCGGCGGCGTTCGGGACGCCCGAGGACGCGTGGGCGGCGACCGCGGTGATCGCGGCGGAGACGCACGTGCACTGGCTGGACGAGCCGCTGCAGCGGGTCATCGCGGTCATGCCGACCCGCTACGAGGACATCTGGACCGCGGCCAAGGGCGGCTACAAGACCGAGCCGGTGGTCGCCGACGGCGGCGAGGTCGTCATCTTCGCCCCGCACGTCACGGAGGTCTCGGAGGTCCACCGGGAGATCTACGACATCGGCTACCACTGCCGCGACTACTTCGTGAAGCAGTGGGCGCGGTTCGAGCACGTCCACTGGGGCGTGCTCGCGCACTCCACCCACCTGCGCGGCCAGGGCAGCTACGACGCCGACACCGGTGAGGAGCGGCTGCGGATCAGGGTCACGCTCGCGACCGGGATCCCGCAGGAGGTCTGCCAGCAGATCAACCTCGGCTACCTGGACCCGCGCAGCGTCGACCTCGACGCCCTCGCTGCCGAGCCGGGCACGACTGTGGTCGCGAACGCGGGCGAGGTGCTCTACCGGCTGCGGCCTGCTGACGGTGGGGCCGGCCCCGTCGAGTGACGGACGACGAGGTGCACGGGCAGCACCGAGGTCCGCTCACGGGTCTCGTTCTTGCCGTCGACCAGCCCGATGACGTGCCGGGTCGCCGTCTGCCCCAGCAGGGTGACCGGCTGCGCGATGGTGGTCAGTCCGGGGGTGACCAGCTCCGCCGGGAGCGTGTTGTCGAAGCCCACGACACTGACGTCGCCGGGCACGTCGACGCCGAGCGCGGCCAGCCCGCGCAGGAGCCCGACGGCGACGAGGTCGTTGTAGGTCAGGACGGCTGTCAGCCCACGTTCCACCACCAGCTCGGCAGCGCTGCGGCCACCGGCCAGGGTCGGCGCCACCGGCCCGACCCGCACGTCGGTGAGGACCAGCTCCAGGCAGGCCTCCCGCACCGCCCGCCACCTCGCCCCGTCCGCCCACGACGCCTGAGGGCCCGCGACATACCCGATGCGGGTGTGCCCGAGCGTCGCGAGGTGCTCCACGGCCCGGCGTATGCCGCGCGCGTTGTCCGGGTGGACGCAGGGAAGGCCCGAGACGCGGCGCCCCAGGACGACGACGGGCAGCCGTCGCGCCAGGGCACGCAGCTCGGTGTCCGAGAGCCGGGACGAGGTCACCAGCAGCCCGTCGACGAGCGGCAGGTGCCGCGCGAGCATGCGCCGCTCCTCCTCGGCTGACTCGCGCGCGTCGGCGACCATGAGCGTGAAGTCGTTGTCCGCCGCTGCCTTCTCGGCGCCCCGGATGATGCCGAAGTAGAACGGGTTGGTGATGTCGCTGACCGCCAGGGCGATCACCCTCGAGCGCGCGGCCCCCTGCACGCGGTGGGGCTCGTCGGCGCGGTAGCCCAGGCGTTCCGCGGCCTCGTGGATGCGGCGGGCCGTCTCGCTGCTGACGCGACCCGGACGGGAGAAGGCGCGGGACACGGTCGACGCGCTGACGCCGACCTCGCGCGCCACGTCGTAGATCGTCGTCCGTCTCGTCCCGGAGACCGCGTCGTCGTCCACCATCCCACCGTAGTGCCCTGCAACACGTGGCAACTGCGACCACGCGCCACCGTGGGCGCGTCAGGATGGCACAACGTCACGAGAGGGAGACCACCACCATGACCGTCCCACCGAGCGGACCCGTCGGCTCCACATCCCCGTCCCCGGGAACCGGCACCACGCCCGCAAGCAGCACCCCGCCCGGACTGACGGGCACCGCGGTCGTCGGCGTCGTCGGCATGGCGGTGATGGGGCGCAACCTCGCCCGCAACCTCGCCCGGCACGGCCACACGGTCGCTCTCTACAACCGTACGACCGCACGGACCGACGAGGTCGTTGCGGCGCACGGCCACGAGGGCACCTTCGTGCTGGCGCCGGACCTGGCCAGCTTCGTCGACGCGCTCGCGCGACCGCGCCGCGTCATCATCATGGTCCAGGCCGGGGCGGGCACCGACGCCGTCATCGACCAGCTCGTCCCGCTGCTGGAGGAGGGCGACATCGTGGTCGACGGCGGCAACGCGCACTACACCGACACCCGCCGCCGCGAGCGGGCGCTACGGGCGCAGGGCCTGCACTTCGTCGGTGCCGGCATCTCCGGCGGCGAGGTGGGCGCGCTCGAGGGCCCGTCGATCATGCCGGGCGGGTCGGTGGAGTCGTACGCCGCGCTCGGACCGATCCTGGAGAGCATCGCCGCCGAGGTCGACGGCGAGCCGTGCTGCGCGCACCTGGGGCCCGACGGCGCAGGCCACTTCGTCAAGATGGTCCACAACGGCATCGAGTACGCCGACATGCAGTTCATCGCCGAGGCCTACGACCTCCTGCGCGGGGCGGGCCTTGACGCGGAGCAGATGGCGGGCATCTTCCGCACCTGGAACGAGGGCGACCTCGACTCCTACCTCATCGAGGTGACCGCCGAGGTGCTCTCCCAGCGCGACGCCCGCACCGGCGGCGCCCTGGTCGACTCCATCGTCGACGCGGCGGGCCAGAAGGGGACCGGCAGCTGGACCGTGCAGGCTGCCCTCGAGCTGGGCGTGCCGGTCAACGCCATCGCCGAGTCGGTCTTCGCGCGCGCGGCCTCCAGCCATCCGGAGCTGCGGACGGCGGCGCGGGCAGCGCTCAGCGGCCCGACCACGGGCACCGGGTCTGGCAGGTCGGGCGCGGACCGCGAGGCCTTCGTCGAGGACGTCCGGCAGACCCTGTGGTCGGCCAAGGTGGTCGCCTACGCCCAGGGCCTGCACCTCATCCGCGTCGCCTCCCAGACCTACGGCTGGGACGTCGACATCGAGACCGTGGCCCGGATCTGGCGGGCGGGCTGCATCATCCGGGCCCGGCTGCTCGAACGCATCCGCGGCGAGTACGCCGCGAACGACCTGGTCACCCTGCTCGAGGCGCCCAGCATCCGCGACGGGCTTGCCACCACCCAGGCCAGCTGGCGGCGCGTGGTCGGTGCGGCGGCGCAGGCCGGTGTCCCGGTGCCCGGCTTCGCCGCGGCCCTGTCCTACTACGACACGCTCCGCGCCGAGCGCCTGCCCGCCGCCCTGATCCAGGGGCAGCGTGACTACTTCGGCGCGCACACGTATCGTCGGGTCGATGACGACGGGACCTTCCACACACGATGGTCCGCGGACCGGAGCGAGGCCCGTGTCTGACGGGCCGGGTGCTCCGGCACAGCTCCTCGCCGACCCTCCACCCCACCTGCTCGCGCACGTGGACCGCGTCGGCGCGGCGCTGGAGGGGGTGGGACGGCTGGGCGTGGCGTTCTCGGGCGGGGTCGACTCCTCGGTCCTGCTCGCGCTGGCGCTGCGCATCCTCGGACGAGAGCGGGTGCTTGCCGTCACCGGCGTCTCGCCCAGCCTGGCCGCCCGCGACCGCGGCCGCGCGCACCGCGTCGCCGAGCACCTGGGGGCTCGCCTCCTGGAGGTCGCCACCCACGAGGGGGACCGGGAGGACTACCGCCGCAACGGTCCGGACCGCTGCTTCTTCTGCAAGGACGAGCTCTTCTCGATGATCTCCGAGGAGCTGGCGCGCGAGCACCTCCTGGACGCGGTGGCCTACGGAGAGAACGCCGACGACGCCCGGCGCCCGGACCGGCCGGGAGCAGGTGCCGCGACCCAGCACCGCGTCCTGCGGCCGCTCGCCGACGCCGGTCTGGGCAAGGCCGAGGTGCGCGAGCTCGGCCGCTGGCTCGGCGTGCCCACCGCGGACGCCCCGGCCTCACCCTGCCTGGCCTCGCGCATCCCCCACCACTCCGAGGTCACGCCCGAGAAGCTGGGCCAGGTCGAGCAGGCCGAGGACGCGGTCCTCGCCCTCGGGGTCCGGGACGTGCGGGTGCGCCACCACGGCGACATCGCCAGGATCGAGGTGCGCCCGGACGACATCGCCACCGTCCTGGGTGCGCGCGACGAGCTCGTGGCCGCCTGCCGCCGGCTCGGGTTCCGGCACGTCACCGTCGACCTCGCCGGGCTGCAGTCGGGGGTCTTCACGCTCGAGGCTCTGGGCCTGCGCGGGGGCGACCGGTGACGAACGGTCAGGTCGTGCCGTCCCAGCGCCCCCTGCAGGTCGAGGACTTCGACCTCGACCACGAGCGCACCCGCCGCCGGGGCTACCCCGAGGCGGTGCTGTGCGACGTCAAGACCCCGGACCAGGTCCGGCGGATCGCCGCCGAGTGCCGGGAGAGGGCCACCGGCACTGTCCTGTTCACCCGCGCCGACCCCGAGCGCGCCCGCGCCGTCCTCAGCGAGCTGCCGGACGCCCACCACGAGCCGACCGCCCGGCTGGTCGCCTGGCCGCCCGAGCCACCAGCCCCCACCGGTGGCCTGGTGGTGGTGGTCAGCGCCGGCACCTCGGACCTGCCGGTGGCCCTCGAGGCGGAGATGACCGCGCGTTACCTGGGCCGGCGCACCGAGCTGGTCGTCGACGTCGGCGTGGCCGGGTTGCACAGGGTGCTCGGCCGGCTGGAGCTGCTGCGCGCCGCCCGCGCCGTCGTCGTGGCCGCCGGCATGGACGGGGCGCTGCCGTCGGTGGTGGCCGGCCTGGTGTCCGCGCCGGTGGTGGCCGTCCCGACGTCGGTGGGGTACGGCGCGAGCTTCGAGGGGGTCGCGGCGTTGCTGACGATGCTCACCAGCTGCTCTCCCGGGGTGGGCGTCGTCAACATCGACAATGGTTACGGCGCAGGGCATCTCGCTGCTCAGATCGCAGCGCCGGACACCCAGCCCCCCTCCTGAGCCGCCGCCTCGGCAGCACGGAGCACCACCCGCAGAGGTATGGCGTGCCGCCCCGCCAGGGTGCGGCAGTCCTCCAGCTCCGGTGTGGCAGACAGGATCCGTCCTGCACGCGTTCCCACCTTGACCCGCACGCTCCCCCACGGCACGACGACCTCCACCCAGCGCCTCTCCAGTGCGGTGCGGCGCACCATGTGCGAGCGCACGCCCAGGGTCGTGGTGTGCTCGAGCAGGACGTCCACCATGCGGTTGCGATCACCGGGCTCCGCCAGCACGGAGACGACCGTGCCTGGTCGTCCCTTCTTCATGTGCACCGGCGTCAGCCAGGCGTCCAGCGCTCCGGCCACGAGCAGCTCCTCCACGACGGCCGGCCAGACCCGCGGGTCGAGGTCGTCGACGGTGGCCGCCAGCTCCACCAGCTCGCGGTCCTCGTCCTCGTCCCCGGCCACTCCCGTGCCAACGGTTCGGGGCCCGAGGACGACGACGCGCGTCACGTTGGCCCGGCCCTCGACGTCCCGGGTGCCGGCACCGGTGCCGGTGGCCAGGACCACCCCGGCGGGCGAGGCCACCGTGGACGTCCCGAGCGCGGAGAGCAGCGCGACGCCCGTGGGGGTGGCGCACTCCCCCACCAGCGTCCCGTCGCCAGCCACGACCAGGTGGCTTCCGCGCAGCAGGCCGAGCACCGCAGGGACCGGCACCGGCATCTCGCCGTGCTCGGTCCGCACCGTGCCCGAGCCGAGTCCCACCGGACCGCTGCTCAGCTGTCCGACGCCCAGGTCGGCGAGCGCGGCGCACACCCCGACGACGTCGGCGACGGAGTCCCAGGCACCCACCTCGTGGAAGTGCACGTCGTCCTCGGAGACCCCGTGTGCCCCCGCCTCGACCTTCGCCAGCAGCGTGAACGTGGAGAGCACCCCGGCGCGCACCTGCTCGTCCAGGCCGGACTGCTGGATCAGCCGGCGCAGGTCCGCCCAGGAGCGGGCCGGGGGCTCGCCGGTCGGCCGGACGCGGACGTGCACGGCCGACAGCCCGGCGCGCAGGACCCGGTCGACGGACACCACCACCTGCCCCGGCAGCACCGCCTCGACGGCGGAGCGGACGACGTCCAGGTCCGCCCCCGCGTCGAGCAGGGCACCGAGCAGCATGTCGCCCGCCACCCCGGCCGACGCGTCGACCCACCCGTGCCGTTCCACGCGGCCGACCCTACTTGTCCGCCGCCGTGCCCGCGTGCCCGCCTCCACCCCTCCGGCCGCACCGTCCGGTCCGTCCCCACCTCCCGCTCCTAGGATGCGTGCGTGATCCTCGACCCGGTCCAGCTGACCCCCTTCACCGATCCGCACCTCCTCGGCGACCTGCGCTCCTGGCGCGACGTCGAGCTGCCGGGCCTGGGACGCAGCGCCGAGGTCTACGCCTGGCTCCCCCCGGGCTACGACTCGTCCGACGAGCGCTACCCGGTCGTCTACCTCCACGACGGGCACAACATGTTCCTGCCGCAGCGCGCCTACGCCGGGGTGGCCTGGGACGTGGACCGGGCGATGACCGACCTGGCGCGCGACGGCATACCTGCGGTCGTCGTCGCCGTGCCCTGCCATCCCACCGAGCGCGCCGACGAGTACACGCAGTACCCCCTGCCCGGCGAGGGCGGCGGCCGCGCCCCGGACTACGCCGCGTTCCTCGTCGAGCACCTCAAGCCCGCGGTCGACGCGGTCCTGCGCACCCGTCCGGGGCCGGAGCACACGGTCACGGCCGGCAGCTCGCTCGGCGGGGTGGTCTCGACCTACCTGTGGGAGCGGCACCCGGACGTCTTCGGTGGTGCGGGCGTGTTCTCCCCCGCCTTCTGGTGGCCCGGCGAGCAGGCCCTCGTGGACCTCCAGACGTCCCTGCCCGAGCGGCGCGGCGGCCGGGTCTACGTGGACGTCGGGGGTCGGGAGCGGCACGACGACGCCGACATCGAGCGCCGCTACGTCGAGGACGCCGAACGGCTCGTCAGGGTGCTGCGGGGAGCGGGCGTGCCCGTCCGCTACGTCTTCGACTCGCAGGCCTACCACGTCGAGACGGCGTGGGCGGAGCGGTTCCCCTCCGCGGTGCGCTGGCTGCTCCGCGGGTATGCCGTCGCGCCGCCGGCGTACGTGGTCGCCGACCTCGCCAGGGGCGGGACCGGGTCGTGAGCGTGACCAGCACCGACCGGGCGACCTCTGCGCCAGACCCGGCACTGCGCACCCGCGCGAACCTCCTGCTGGCCCTCACCGCGGCGATCTGGGGCCTCGGTTTCGTCGCCCAGCGGCTCGGGTCCGACCACATGGGCGCCATGAGCTTCAACGCGACGCGCTTCGCCATCGGCGCGGTGTCGTTGCTGCCCCTCATCTGGTGGTTCTCGCGACGGCGCCGGGCGGCACCTCTGGCCCACGCGCCGCTGCCGGAGCCGCCCGCCGGAGACGTGGTCACCGCGCCGACGACGGCATCCCCGACCCGCTCCCCGCTCGTGCCCGGACTGGTCGCGGGAGGGGTGCTGTTCGCCGCGGCGGGCCTGCAGCAGATCGGGATCGCGACGACCACGGCCGGCAAGGCCGGCTTCATCACCGGTCTCTACATCGTGCTGGTGCCGGTGCTCGGTCTGGCGCTGGGGCACCGTGCGACGCGAGCGATCTGGGTGGGTCTCGCGCTCGCGGTGCCGGGCCTGTACCTCCTGAGCGTGACCGGTGCGCTGACGATCGGCACCGGCGACCTGCTCGTGCTCGCGGGGTCACTCTTCTGGGCGGGGCACATCCTCGTCATCGACCACTACATCCGCGACGTCGACGCGCTGCAGCTGTCGGCGACCCAGTTCGCCGCGTGCGCGCTGCTGTCCGGCGGGTCGGCGCTCGCCGTCGAGCCGCATCCGTTCGGTGGCCTGGGTCCGGCGCTGGGCGCGGTCCTCTACGGCGGCCTGCTGGCGGTCGGCGTCGCCTACACGCTGCAGGTCGTGGCGCAGCGGCACGCGAAGGCCTCGCAGGCAGCGATGCTGCTGAGCCTCGAGGCCGTCTTCGGGGCGCTCGGCGGGTGGCTCCTCCTCGGCGAGGTCATGAGCCTCCGCATGCTGATCGGTGCGGCACTGATGATGACCGGCATCCTGATCTCGCTGCGCGGGACCGAGACGACGACCTGACCCTGGAGGAGCGGGTGCGGGCGGACCCGCTGGTCAGCCCACGTGACACCTCTGTGGAGGCCGGCGCGTCCGGTCCGACAACCCGGCGCGTCCGGTCGCGTGCCGGCCGCCGTCAGCCGGTCTCGAGCCCCAGGTAGGCCGCGACGATGCTGTCGTCGGCGAGGAGCTCGGCCGCCGGCCCGGACTGTGCCACCTCGCCGGAGGCCAGGACGTAACCGTGGTCCGCGGCCCGCAGCGCGCGACGGGCGTTCTGCTCGACCAGCAGCACGCTCGTCCCGCCGGCGCGGATCTCCTTGATGACCCGGAACACCTCGTCGACCACCTTGGGCGCCAGGCCCATGGACGGCTCGTCCAGGAGCATCAACGAGGGCTCCGCCACCAGGGCGCGGCCGATCGCCAGCATCTGCTGCTCGCCACCCGACAGGCTCCCAGCCAGCAGCCTGCGGCGTTCCTTGAGCACGGGGAACCGGTCGTAGACCTCGTCGGTGCGGCCGCCGGAGGTGTGCCACCCGCCGAGCTGGAGGTTCTCCTCGATGGTCAGGGAGGCGAGGACCTGTCGACCCTCGGGCACCTGGACCAGCCCGCGCCTGACCAGGGTGTGGGCCGGGGTGCGGGTGATGTCGACACCCTCGAAGGTGATCCGGCCCGACGTCGGCCGGATCACCCCCGTCACCGCGTTGATGATCGAGGTCTTGCCCGCGCCGTTGGCGCCGACCATGGTCACCAGCCCGCCGCGGGGCACCTCGAAGCTCACCCCGCGCACGGCCTGGACCCGCCCGTAGCTGACGGTCAGGTTCTCGACGGTCAGGATCGCGTCGGTCATGGCACCTCCTGGGTGTCGTGGGCCCCGGGCGGGGCGTCCCCGTCGCTGCCGAGGTAGGCCTCGACGACGGCAGGGTCGTGCACGATCTCCTCGGGCGTGCCCGCGGCGATCACCTCACCGAAGTTGAGCACGACGATCCGGTCGCAGGTCTTCATGACCATGCCGACGTTGTGCTCGATGAGCAGGATGGTCAGCCCCTCGCCGGCGAGCGACCCGATGAGCGCCGACAGCGAGTCGGCCTCGACATGGTTCATCCCCGCCGCGGGCTCGTCCAGGATGAGCAGCGAGGGGTCGCTGGCGAGCGCCCGGGCGATCTCCAGCCGGCGCTGGTCGCCGTAGGACAGCGCGGACGCGTCGACCCCGGCGAGATCCTCCAGCCCGACCCTGTCCAGGCACCGGGCCGCGTGGGCGACGACGACGGCCTCGTCCCGCCGGGCACCCGGAAGCCACAGGAGCCGCCGCAGGAAGGTGGGCCGGCTGACCGCGTGCGCGCCGACGAGCACGTTCTCCAGCGCGGTCAGTCTCGGGAACAGCTTGGAGTGCTGGAAGGTGCGGCTCACCCCGGCCTGCGCGATCTTGTGCACAGGTGTGCGTCCCGGGTGCGTCCCGAGCACCTCGAAGGTGCCCGACGACGCGGGGATCAGGCCGCTGATCATGTTGACCAGGGTCGTCTTGCCGGCCCCGTTGGGGCCGATCAGCCCGACCACCTCGCCGGAGGCGACCGTGAGGTCCACGTCCCGGACGGCGTGCACGCCGCCGTAGTCCTTGTTGCCGTCCACGATCGTCACGACCGGCTCGCCGGCCGCCGGGTGCGTGCGGGCGACGAGCCCGGGCAGCTCGCCGGTGGCGTCGCCACGACCGGGCCGGACCCTGGTCCGGACCCGGGGCAGCAGCGAACCCAGGCCGCCGGGGAGGAAGAGGATGACGAGCAGCATCAGGGCGCTGGCGATGAACGGCCTGATCCAGCCCGCCTCGACGCCGACCGCCCGCTGGACCTCCGGCACGAGCGTGAGGAACACGCTGCCCAGGATCGGACCCAGCCACGTGGTGGAGCCACCGACCACGGCCGTGACCAGCCCGTCGATGGCCTCGGTGAAGTCGAAGTCCTCGGGGACCAGCAGGCGCATGTAGTAGGCCCACAGCACGCCGTACAGCCCGGCGACGGCACCGGCCGTCACGAACGCCGACAGCCGGTGCCGACCCACGTCGATGCCCATCGCGCGCGCCGCCAGCTCGTCCTCACGGATCGCGGCGAGCGCGCGCCCGTAGCTGCTGGGCCCCTGACGCCAGAACCAGTAGGCGACCAGCGCCAGGGCGCCCCACGCCATCAGGGGGGTGACCACCTTGGGCACGGACATGCCGTTCGCGCCGCCGGTCCACTCGGCGTTGATGAGCAGGATCCGCACGGCCTCGGAGAAGCCCAGCGTCGCGATGGCCAGGAAGACCCCGCGCAGGTGCATGGTGGGCAGGCCAAGCACCACGGCGGCCAGTGCCCCGACGACCATGCCGATCGCGATTGCGACGAGCAGCGCCGGGACCTCGCCGATGTCCGACGGTGCCGGCGCCACCGAGGCCGCCGTGAAGCCACCCAGGGCAGCGAAGCCCATCTGGCCCAGGCTGAGCTGGCCGGCCACGAGGACGGCGTAGAAGGAGAAGGCGAGGATCGCGTTGAGCGCGACGAAGACGAGGACGGACTCGCTCATCAGACCTCCCGCACGCGACGGGTGCCGAAGAGGCCCTGCGGGCGCACCACGAGCAGCAGGAAGAGCAGCCCGAAGGCGACGACGTCTCGCCAGCTCGACCCGATGTACTGCACGGCGAACACCTCCGCCAGCCCCAGGAGCAGACCTCCCACGAGGGCGCCGGGCAGGGAGCCCATGCCGCCCACGATGATGACCGCCAGCCCTTTGAGCTCGATGGCGGCGCCCATGCCGAGCTGGGCGGAGTTGACGTTCATGGCGAACAGCGCGCCGGCCACGGCACCCAGCGCCGAGGACAGGGCGAAGGTGGTCGCGGTGACCCGGTCGACGTTAATGCCCAGGACGGTGGCAGCCCGCGGGTTCTCCGCGACCGCGCGCATGGCACGACCGAGGCGGGTCCGCGCCACGAGCCAGGTCAGCCCGACCATCAGGAGGATCGAGATCGCCAGGATCGCCAGCTGGAGCAGCGTGACGCGCGCCCCGGCCACCTCGAAGGCGGTGGACGGGAACGCGTCGGCCGGGAAGCGCCTGGTGTCCGGGCCATAGCGCCACAGGAGCAGAGCGATGATCATCCCGGCGACGCCGATCGAGGAGATGAGCCCGGCGAAGTGCGCGTCGGGTCTGTTCCGCAGCGGTCTGAACGCCACCCGTTCGATGATCAGTCCGAGCAGCGCACCGACGCCGGCGACGAGGGGAAGCGCCAGCCAGATCGACACCCCGCCGACGGTCACCATCTCGATGCCGATGAAGGCAGCCGCGGCGAAGACGGCGGGGTGCGCCAGGTTGAGCCGGTCCAGGATGCCGAAGACGAGCGTGAAGCCGATCGCGAACAGCGCGTAGATGGAGCCGAGGAAGACTCCGTTGAGGAGCTGCTGCATCAGTCGAGGACGGTGAACGTGCCGTCCTGGACCACCTGGACGACGGCTTCGTGCTCGGCATCACGGTCGGCGTTGATCGAGAAGGTGCCCAGGACGGTGTCGAGGTCCGCGATCCCCGCGAGGCCTGCCTTGATGTCGTCCGGCTCACCGGAGCAGTTGGCCCGCACCGCCGCGTCGATGACGTGCAGGCCGGTGTAGGCCTGCGCGGCGAACTGGTCGGGCTGGGCGTCGTACTTGGCCTCGAAGGCCTCCAGGAACGCCGTGTTGAGCTCCCCCTCGGAGGCGGAGTTCCACGCCGCGCCGACCACGACACTCTCGGCCGCCTCGCCGCCGTCGGACATCAGCTTGGGGTTGTTGAACCCGTTGCCGCCGATGATCGGCACGTCGATGCCCAGCTCGCGGGCCTGCGTGACGAGGGGGATTGCCGCCTCGATGAGGCCCGAGACGATGAGGGCGTCGGGCTCGGAGGTCTTGGCCTCGGTCAGCAGCGCCCGGAAGTCGGTGTCGGCCTTGGAGAAGGTGAGGGTGTCGGCGACGGTGACGCCCTCCTCCTCGAGCGCGCTGGCGAAGACCTCGTAGCCGGACTCCGTGAACGCGTCGTCGTTGGAGTACATGACGACGACGTTCTCCAGGCCGTAGACCTCGGTCGCCTTCGCCACCGTCTGGGGGATGACCTGGCCCTCGGTGAGGGAGACACGGAAGATGTAGTCACCCTGGGCGGTGATGCCCGCCGCGGTGTTGGAGATGGCCAGCACCGGCACGCCCGCCTCCTGGGCGATCGGCTGGGCCTGGAACGCGCCGTTGGACAGGGTCGGGCCGATGATGACAGAGCGGTCGCTGGTGAACTCCTCGAAGACGGTGATGCCCTGGCGGGGGTCCGTCGCGTCGTCCTCGATGACGAGGTCGTAGGTGACGCCGCCCACCTCGGCGAGCTCCTCGGCGGCCAGCTCGAGGCCCTTCTGCTGGGACTCGCCGTAGGAGGCGGCCGGGCCGGTGAGGGACAGCGCGGCACCCACCGGGACCGCCTCCTCGATGGTGCAGTCGGCGCCGCTGCCGGTGCCGGTGAGACCGCCGGCCTCGCCACCCGTGGCGCCACCACCGGCGTCGGCGCCGGTGTCCCCACCGTCGTCACCTCCGCAGGCGGTCAGGGTCAGCGCCAGGGCACTGGTGAGGGCGAGCGCCTTGATGGTGCGGTTCATACGTTCCTCCATGGAGTGGTGTGGTGCATCTGAGGTGAAGTGGTGTGCCGTCGGACGGCATGCTCGGGGGTGAGCTCGGCGAGCCGGGCGACACCGAGGAGCCGAAGGGTGCGGTGGACCTGGGTGAGCAGGATCTCGAGTGTGCGGTCCACCCCGGCCTCACCGCCGGCCATCAACCCGTAGAGGTAGGCGCGGCCGACCATCACGGCGTCGGCCCCACGGGCCACCGCCGCCACGACGTCGCCACCGTTGAGGACGCCGCCGTCGATGAGGAGGGGCAGGTCCGGACCGACAGCGGCGCGGATCTCGGGCAGGAGCTCCAGGGGCGCCACGGCCCGGTCGAGCTGGCGACCGCCGTGGTTGGAGATCACCAGACCGTCCACCCCGGCCGCCACGAGGTCGACCGCGTCCTTCGGGTGCTGGACGCCCTTGACGACCATCCGCCCCGCCCACTCCTCGCGCAGCCAGGCCAGGTCGGCGAGGGTGACGCCCGGGTCGAACATGCGGTCCACGAGGTCGGCGACCGTCCCCCCGGACGTGGTCAGGGACGCGAACTCGATGGGCTCGCTCGTGAGCAGGTTGCTCCACCACCGCGGGTGCAGCGCCATCCCGCCCAGGGTGCGGGCGGTGAGCGCCGGAGGGATCGTGAGGCCGTTGCGGACGTCCCGCAGGCGCTGGCCGGCGACGGCCGTGTCGACGGTGAGGACCAGTGTCCCGTAGCCGGCGGCGGACGCCCGCCGCACGAGCGAGCGCGAGGCGTCGCGGTCGCGCCACAGGTAGAGCTGGAACCAGCGCTGGACGTCCGGGACGTCCGCGGCGAGGTCCTCGACGGAGACGGTGCCCATGGTGGACAGGGTGTAGGGCACCCCGGCGCGCGCGGCGGCACGGGCCACCGCCCACTCCCCCTCGGTGTGCATCATGCGGGTGAACCCGGTGGGCGCCAGCACGATCGGCACCGGGCTGGTGACCCCAAGGAGGTCAACGCCCGCGTCGACCCGGCTCACGTCGCGCAGCACGCGCGGGCGGAACTCGACGTCGGCGAACGCCTGCCGGGAGCGGGACAGCGACACCTCGCCCTCGGCCGCACCGTCGACGTAGTCGAAGACGGCGCGTGGCGTGCGCCGCAGGGCGAGCCGGCGCAGGTCCTCGATGGTGGCCGCCCGGGCCAGGGCGGCGTCCGTGCGGCGCAGGGTCGGGCGCTCGACCCGGAGGAGAGGGCGCAGCTCCGACCAGGTGGGGACGCGGCGCCGGAGCGGGGACACACGACCTCCTCGTCGATGCACACCTCTGCATGCTGGTGGTGGAACGCACACACCATAACCCTCCGTCCCCCGTCCCTCGTCGCAGCGCCGTCGTGTGATGAGGTGGGGCGCGTGACCGACGCACCCGCCCAGCCCCCGCACGACCGGACCGCGACCGACCCCCACCGCTGGCTCGAGGAGGTGGAGTCCGGGGCCGCGCTCGACTGGGTCACCCTACGCGGCACCGCCGCCGAGGACCGGCTGCGCGCGCACCACCTCTTCGCCCCGGTGCACGCCGGGCTGCGCGAGGCGCTCGAGGCGGCGGACCGCATACCCCTGGTGTCCCAGGTCGGGGACCACCTCTACGGCTTCTGGACCGACGCCGAGCACCCCCGCGGGGTATGGCGCCGCACCAGCTGGGAGAGCTACCGCACCGAGGACCCGACCTGGGAGGTCCTCGTCGACGTCGACGCGCTTGCGAGGGACGAGGACACGCCGTGGGTGTGGCAGGGGGCGAGCGTGCTGCGGCCGACGCACGACCGCGCGCTCGTGCACCTCTCCCGCGGGGGCGCGGACGCCGGGACCACCCGCGAGCTCGACCTGACCACCGGGCGGTGGGTCCCCGCGCCCGAGGGGTTCGCGAAGGCCGAGGCCAAGGGCCGGCTGGTCTGGCGCGACCGCGACCACGTCTACCTCACCTCGGCGGCGGACCCGACCGGCGCGACGCGCTCGGGCTACCCCCGCTCGGCCCGGCTGTGGGAGAGGGGCACCGCGGTCGAGCAGGCCGAGGTGGTCCACACGGTCGACAAGTCCGACCTCGGCCTCTTCGTCGAGCACGACCAGCACACCGGCTTGACCCTCCTGCGCCGGGCCATCGCCTTCTACGCCGAGGAGACGCTCGTGCTCGGCGACGACGGGCCGGTGCGCGTGCCGGTGCCGGTGAGCGCCGACGCCTCCGTCCACCAGAAGCACGTGGCGGTGCGCCTGCGGGAGGACTGGACCACCTCCTCCGTCGACCGGCAGGAGACGACCTGGGCCCAGGGCAGCCTGCTCGTCGCGCCGCTGGCGGACGTCGTGGCCGGACGTGCGGAGTGGGTCGCCGTGTTCGTCCCCGACGAGCGCTCGGCGCTCGTCGACCTCACCTGGACCGCCTCCCACCTGGTCACGTCCGCGCTGGTCGACGTGCGTCATACCGTGCGGGTCCACTCCCCCGGGCCCGAGGGGACCTGGTCGTCAGAGGACCTCACCGCCTCCCTCGACGTCGGTCTGCGGACGGTGAGCGTGTCGGCGGTCGACGCGCACACGAGCGACGACCTGTGGCTGGTGACGACCGGGTTCCTCCAGCCCATGGAGCTGTCCGTGGCGCACCTGGGCGCGGACGCTTCGGTCACGGCGCTCGTCGAGCCGCTCAAGGCGGCACCCGCGCGGTTCGACGCCTCCGGGCTCGAGGTGTCGCAGCACTGGGCCACCTCGGCCGACGGCACCCGGGTGCCCTACTGGCAGGTCGGCCCGGCCGGGCTGCCGCTCGACGGGAGCACCCCGACCGTGCTGCACGGCTACGGAGGGTTCGAGCACGCGCTCACCCCCGCCTACGACCCGATCGTCGGGCGCGCCTGGCTCGCGCACGGGCATGTCCACGTCGTCGCCGGCATCAGGGGTGGCGGTGAGTTCGGGCCACGGTGGCACCGGGCTGCCCTCGGACCGGAGCGGCACCGGGCCTACGAGGACTTCGTGGCGGTGGCGCGCGACCTCGTCGCGCGCGGCGTCACGTCCGTGGAGCGGCTCGGCTGCACCGGACGGTCCAACGGCGGGCTGCTCGTGGGAAACATGCTGACCGGCTACCCGGAGGACTTCGGCGCGGTGGTGTGCCAGGTGCCGCTGCTCGACATGGAGCGCTACCACCTGCTGCTGGCGGGTGCGTCCTGGATGGCCGAGTACGGCGACCCCGACGACCCCGAGCAGTGGGAGTGGCTGCGGACCTACTCGCCCTACCAGCACCTCGACCCGCAGCGCCCGACGCCGCCCGTCTACCTGGCCACGTCGACGCGCGACGACCGGGTGCACCCGGGTCACGCGCGGAAGATGGCTGCCCTCCTGGAGGAGCACGGCCGCGACGTGACCTACTGGGAGAACACCGAGGGCGGTCACGGCGGGGCGAGCACGGCCGAGCAGTGGGCGACCTGGCACGCGCTGGCATGGACCTTCCTGCACGAGCGGCTGGCCGGGTGAGCCTCAGAGCAGGACGGTCGCGAACGTGCCCGTCTGCACAAATCCCACGCGGCGGTAGGTGCGGACCGCCGGCTCGTTGAAGTCGTTGACGTAGAGCGTCACGGTCGGGGCGACGTGCCGCAGCGTGTGCTCCACGACCGCCGCCATCGCCGGGGCCGCCAGGCCGCGGCCCCGCCAGCGCGGGTGGACCCACACGCCCTGCACCTGCGCGACCCCGAGCGCCACCGAGCCGAGGTCGGCCTTGAAGACGACCTCGCCCTCCTCGACCCGGACGAGCGCGTGGCCGCGCTCGATCAGGCCGGCGACCCCCTGGCGGTATGCCGTGCCGCTGCCGCGGTAGGGCGGGTAGCCGATCTCCTCGGTGAACATGGCCGCCGCGGCGGGCACGACGAGGTCGAGCTCGTCGGGACGGGCCGGGCGGACGTGCGGGTCCACCTCGACCCCGAGGGCGAGGGGGGAGTGGCTCATGGTCATCACGAACTGGTCCGCCCGGACCTCGCGGGGGTCGCCCCAGTGCCGGGACAGCCGGCCCCACAGGTCGAGCACCTGCTCGGCGGGACCGAAGATGGAGCTGGCCCAGGTGCGGCGCCGGACGACCTTCGCGGCGAGGGCGCCGATGGCTCGGGGGCTCGCCTCGACCGGGACCACGTTGGCCGAGCACCAGCAGAGCGCGCGCTCCCCCGCCACGTCGTAGCCGAAGAGCGGCCCACGGGTGCCTGCCAGCCCGCTCTCGAGGATGCGCGCGGCGACGAAGACGTTGGCGACCGGGTCCTGCGCGCAGACCTCCAGGGCGTCGTCCACGTCCTGCAGGCCGAGGGCCCGGACGGCACCGATGCTGCGCAACATGGGGACCAGCCTGCCCCACCACCCTGGGCACCGTCGAGACGGACCCTCCTCATGCCGCTGTCGGACCCGGGTGAGAGGGTGGACCGAGGTCGAGGAACACCTCCTCACGAAGGGGTCGGCAGCACATCATGCAACCGAAGGCACTCACCGGCCGGAGCCGCGACGAAGCCCTGTGGGCCCTGGAGGAGAGCGGGTCCGGAGGGGCGGTGATCGACGTGCTCGTGATCGGTGGCGGGGTCACCGGGGCGGGCGCGGCGCTGGACGCCGCGACGCGAGGGCTGTCCACGGTCCTGGTCGAGGCCGGCGACTGGGCCTCCGGCACCTCGCAGTGGTCGACGAAGCTCGTGCACGGCGGACTGCGCTACCTGCAGATGCTCGACTTCGGGCTGGTGCACGAAGCGCTGACCGAGCGCGGACTGCTGCTCAACACCCTGGCACCGCACCTGGTCAAGCCGATGCCCTTCCTCATCCCGCTGCAGCACCGCATCTGGCAGCGTGCGTACTACGGCGCGGGCGTCACCCTCTACGACCTGCTCGCCAACCTCCTGCCCGGCAAGCGCGCACTGCCGATCCACCAGCACGCCTCCCGACGCACCCTGGCCCGGGAGTTCCCCGACCTGCGGGTCGGCCAGGCGATCGGTGCGGTGAAGTACTGGGACGCCACCGTCGACGACGCACGACTGGTCGCCACGCTGGTCCGCACGGCCCACACCTACGGTGCCGAGGTCGCCAGCCGCACCGAGGTGGTCGGCATGCTCAAGGACGACACCGGCCGGGTCGTGGGCGCCACCCTGCTCGACCGTGAGTCGGGCCGCACGATCGAGGCCCGGGCGCGCCACGTCGTCTCGTGCACCGGCGTCTGGACCGAGGACGTCACCGACCTGGCCGAGACCGACGGCGGCCTGCGGGTGCAAGCCTCAAAAGGGGTCCACCTGGTGGTCCCGCGCGAGAAGATCCAGGGCAGCACCGGCCTGTTCCTCCACACCGAGCGGTCGGTGCTGTTCTTCATCCCCTGGGCGCGCTACTGGATCCTCGGCACCACCGACACCCCGTGGGAGCTGGGCAAGGAGCACCCCGTCGCCACCGCGGCCGACGTCGACTACATCCTCGAGCGGGCGAACGCCGCCCTGACCAGCACGCTGACCCGCGACGACGTGGTCGGGGTGTATGCCGGTCTGCGCCCCCTGCTGCAGCCCGGCACCAAGCGCGGCACCGACTCGGTCAGGGTCAGCCGTGAGCACACCGTGGCCTGCCCCACCCCGGGGCTGACCGTCGTCGGCGGGGGCAAGCTGACCACCTACCGGGTGATGGCCGAGGACGCGGTCGACCACGCACTCGGCGACCTGGCCGCCGAGCTGCCCTCGATCACCGCCCAGATCCCGCTGGTCGGCGCGGAGGGCGAGGCGGCGATGCGGCGACGGATGCCGGCCCTCCGGGAGAGGTTCGGGTGGAGCGAGCAGCTGACCGACCATCTCCTCCACCGCTACGGGTCCCTCGTCCAGGAGCTGCGCGAGCTCATCGTCGAGGACCCGTCGCTGGCGACGCCGCTGACGCACGCCCCCGCCTACCTGCGTGCCGAGATCGCCTACGCCTGCATCTACGAGGGCGTCCTGCATCTGGAGGACATCATGATGCGCCGCACCAGGCTCTACTACGAGGAGCCGTCCAAGGGGCTGGCCGCCGTCCCTGAGATCGCCGAGATCGCGGTGCAGTGGCTCGGCTGGGGCGTGGAGCACGAGGCCCGCGAGATCGAGGACTACCTGCTGCGGGTCCGCGCCGACGAGGCAGCGGCGGCGGCCCCCGACGACCTGGCCGCGGTGACGGCACGGGACCGGGTGCTGCGCGGCATCCCCGCGGACCCGGTGGAGGGCTGAGCACATGGCTGCCCGCTTCGTCCTCGCCATCGACCAGGGCACCACGAGCACCCGTGCGATCGTCTTCGGGCACCGCGGCCAGATCGTGTCCGTGGGGCAGCAGGAGCACGCCCAGCACTTCCCGCGGGCCGGCTGGGTCGAGCACGACGCGGTCGAGATCTGGGACAGCACCCGCGAGGTCATCGGGCTGGCGCTGGGGAGGGCCAACCTCACCGGCGACGACCTCGCCGCCATCGGGATCACCAACCAGCGCGAGACGACCGTCGTGTGGGACCGGCACACCGGCGAGCCGGTGCACCCGGCGATCGTGTGGCAGGACACCCGGACCGCCGCGCTGGTCGCCGAGCTCGCGGGCGACGACGGTCCCGGCCGCTTCACGGACGTGTGCGGGCTTCCGCTGGCGACCTACTTCGCCGGCCCGAAGATCCGGTGGATCCTCGACCACGTCCCCGGTGCCCGCGAGCGTGCCGAGGCCGGCGACCTGCTCTTCGGGACGACCGACTCCTGGCTGGTCTGGAACCTCACCGGCGGGACCGAGGGGGGCGTCCACGTCACGGACGTCACCAACGCCTCGCGCACGATGCTCATGGACCTGCGCACCCTCGACTGGGACGAGGGCGTGGTCGCGGCCATGGGCGTGCCTGCGGCGATGCTGCCGCGGATCTGCTCGTCCTCGGAGGTCTACGGCCACAGCTCCAAGCTCGGCACGCCGATCGCCGGCATCCTCGGCGACCAGCAGGCGGCGACGGTCGGTCAGGCCTGCTTCGAGGTCGGGATGTCCAAGAACACCTACGGGACCGGCAACTTCATGCTGCTCAACACCGGGACCGAGATCGTGCGCAGCGAGCACGGCCTGCTGACCACCGTGTGCTACCAGTTCGGGGACGCGCCGGCGGTCTACGCCCTCGAGGGCTCGATCGCGGTGACGGGGTCGCTGGTGCAGTGGCTGCGGGACAACCTCGGGATCATCGACGAGACGTCGGAGGTCGAGGAGCTCGCGTCCCAGGTCGACGACAACGGCGGCTGCTACGTCGTCCCTGCGTTCTCCGGGCTGTTCGCGCCCTACTGGAAGGACGACGCCCGGGGGGCGATCGTCGGGCTGACGCGCTACGTGACCAAGGAGCACCTGGCGCGCGCCGCCCTGGAGGCCACGGCGTACCAGACCAGGGAGGTGCTGGAGGCGATGGAGGCGGACTCGGGGGTGCGGATCAGCGAGCTGCGCGTCGACGGCGGCATGGTGGCCAACGAGACGCTGATGCAGTTCCAGGCCGACATCCTGGGCGTCGACGTGGTCCGGCCGCGGGTGGCCGAGACGACCGCCCTGGGCGCGGCCTACGCCGCCGGGATCGCGGTCGGCTTCTGGGCCGGCGAGGAGGACGTGGTCGACAACTGGGAGGAGGGCGGCCGGTGGAGACCGCAGCTCGGCGAGGCCGAGCGCGAGCGACTGTTCCGGCAGTGGCGCAAGGCTGTCACACGGACCTTCGACTGGGTCGACGAGGACACGGCGGCGACGGAGGAGTAGGCATCGCCGCCCGACCGACCGCCCCGACCGACCGCCTCAGGCGGCGGTCGTCACCCGTCCCCGAACCACTGCGGCTCCTCGGGGTCCGGGACGATCAGCTCGGGCCTCTGGAGGTCGCTGTGGTCGACGATCCAGGTCGGCTGCCACAGCCGCGCCTGCTGGTCGTAGAGCCGCTGACCGCCCACGTAGCGGGCGTTGGCCGGGTGGTCCGGGTCGTGGTCGCCGGGGACCCGGGCCCGGGGGAAGCGCGCGTTGCCGCGCGGGACGGTCACGCGCAGGGGCGCGGTGACCAGGCAGGTCGCGTCCCACTCGCCCGCCAGCTCGGGCCGGCGCAGGAAGATGCCCTCGACGATGAGCAGCGCGTCGTCCGTGGGCTCGACGGGGTCGGGGTGGACGGGCTGGTCCGTGGCGACGTCCCGGACGGCCGGCACGATCTCGCGTCCGGCGCGGAAGGGGCGGAGCACCTTGGCCCGCAGCGCGTCGTAGTCGTAGGACTCGTGGTAGAAGGTCTTGGCCGTGCTGCCCCGCGCGTGCCGGTGGGCGCGCGGGTGGTGGAAGCCGTCGACGGACACGCTCAGCACCTCGCGCCCGGCCACGTGCGGGGCCAGGGCCACGAGTTCCCCGACCAGCCGGGTCTTGCCCACGCCGTCGGGTCCGTCCACCGCGACCATCGCCCGCTCCCCGGGCCGGGTGGCCAGCATCAGCGCGAGCAGGTCGACCAGCACCAGCTGGCGCGTCGGCAGGAAGCCAGGCATCGACATACCGCAAGGGTATGCGGCCCGTCGTGCTAGCGGGACCACTCCATGTAGAGGCCGTTGTCGAGCAGGACCGCGTCGGGGGGCGGGGGCTTCTCGGCGAAGCCGAGCGTGCGGTAGAGACTGCGGGCGCGGGTGTTGTCCTCGCCGACGTCCAACCAGACGCGGGTGGTGGGCGAGCCGGCCAGGGCCTCCTCGAGCAGGTGCCGCAGCAGGATTCGACCCAGACCCTGACCGCGGCCCTCTGGCGCGACGACCATGCGCCGGACCTCCACGACCCCGGGCGTGCTGACCCCTGCCAGCACGCCGAACGCGACGACGTGGTCGAGGCGGTCGACGAGCACCCAGTGCTCCATGTCAGCGTCGCCGAGGACCTGCTCGTGCCACCCCAGCCCACCCTCGCCGATCCACTGCTGGGTGTCGAGCGCCGCCTCGATGTCCGACACCCGCTGCAGGTCGTTGCGGCGCGTGCGCCGCAGGTAGGAACCCACGACCAGGACGCCACGGTCGTGGGTGCCGCCCCGTGCGCGCGTCGGCGCGCGGGCGACGCGTGGTGCAGAGACGACGAGGAGCTCGAGGTCCTCCTCGCCGTCGTTGCGGATCGCGTGCCGGGTCCGCGGGGCGACCTCCAGCCCGGAGCCCTCCGGCACGGTGATCGTGCGTCCGCCGACGACGGCCGTGCACTCGCCGCGCAGGACGTGGAAGAACTGCCGGGACCGGTCGTGGGCATGGGCAGAGACACCGCCCCCGGGCGGGATGAGCTCTTGGACGACCGACAGGTCGGCCCGGTCGAGCAGCTGCCATGCCAGACCCTGCCCCTCGCCCGTGGAACGTCGGGCGGTCTCGGGGCTGACGGGGTCCGGGGCCATGACCAGACGCTACCGGGTCAGCCCACGGTGACGGAGGGCGAACCCCCGCCCTCGGCCGAGGCCTCCATGTCCTCGGCGATGCGCATGGCCTCCTCGATGAGCGTCTCGACGATCAACGACTCCGGCACGGTCTTGACGACCACCCCCTTGACGAAGATCTGACCCTTGCCGTTGCCGGAGGCCACCCCGAGGTCGGCCTCGCGGGCCTCGCCGGGACCGTTGACGACGCAGCCCATCACGGCCACGCGCAGCGGGACCTCCATCCCCTCCAGCCCCTTGGTGACCTCCTCGGCCAGCGTGTAGACGTCCACCTGGGCACGCCCGCACGACGGGCAGGAGACGATCTCGAGCTTGCGCGGCTTGAGGTTCAGGCTCTGCAGGATCTGGTTGCCGACCTTGACCTCCTCGACGGGCGGGGCCGAGAGGGACACGCGGATGGTGTCGCCGATCCCCTTGGAGAGCAGGGCGCCGAAGGCGACCGACGACTTGATGGTGCCCTGGAAGGCCGGGCCCGCCTCGGTCACGCCGAGGTGCAGGGGCCAGTCGCCGCGCTCGGAGAGCATCTCGTAGGCGCGGACCATCACCACGGGGTCGTTGTGCTTGACCGAGATCTTGAAGTCGTGGAAGTCGTGCTCCTCGAACAGGCTCGCCTCCCAGACCGCCGACTCGACGAGAGCCTCCGGAGTGGCCTTGCCGTACTTCTTCATGACGCGGGGGTCGAGCGAGCCGGCGTTGACGCCGATGCGCACCGAGACCCCGGCGTCCTTGGCGGCCCGCGCGATCTGCTTGACCTGGTCGTCGAACTTGCGGATGTTGCCCGGGTTGACCCGCACCGCGGCGCAGCCGGCGTCGATGGCGGCGTAGACGTACTTGGGCTGGAAGTGGATGTCGGCGATGACCGGGATCTGCGACTTGCGGGCGATCGCCGGCAACGCGTCCGCGTCGTCCTGGGTGGGGCAGGCCACGCGGACAATGTCGCACCCGGTGGCCGTCAGCTCGGCGATCTGCTGCAGGGTGGCGTTGACGTCGGTGGTCTGCGTCGTCGTCATCGACTGCACCGAGATCGGCGCGTCCCCCCCGACCTCGACCTTGCCGACCCGGATCTTGCGGGTCGGGCGCCGGGGCGCGAGGACCGGCGGAGGGGCAGAGGGCATGCCGAGGGAGATGGGGGTGCCAGCAGTCATGTCGGTCAGTATCTCAGGCGTGGCTGGCAATCAGCCCAGCCTGATCGGGTTGACGATGTCGGCGTAGATGAGCAGGGCGCCCATCCCGAGCAGCCCGACGGCCACGGCGTACGCCACCGGCAGTGCCTTGGCGGTGTCGACCGGCCCCGGCACGGGCAGCCCGCGCACGCGCGCCCAGGCCTTCTTGACGCCCTCCCACAGCGCCCCGACGATGTGCCCCCCGTCCAGGGGCAGGAGCGGGATGAGGTTGAAGACGAACAGGGCCATGTTGAGCGAGGCGATGAGGGACAGGAGCACCCAGAAGCGCTCGGTGAGCGTGGAGCCCTCGCCGAGCCCGCCCTCGGCGACCTCGCCGGCGACCCGACTGACCCCGACGACGGACATCGGACCCTGCTCGTCGCGCTCCTCGGTGCCGAAGGCGGCCTGGGCCACGTCCGCCATCCGCTGCGGCAGGGTGAGGACGACCCGGGCGGTGCCGGTGAAGGCGTCGCCGACGAAGGCCGGGACGGCGCTCAGCGGCTGCTGCTCCAGCGCGAAGGTGGGGGTCGCGCCGAGGAAGCCCACCTGCCCGACCACCGGGTCCCCCTGCTCGTCGAGCAGGGGCTGACCGTCCGGGCCGATGAGCTCACGCTCGCGCAGGACGAGGTCGGCGGCGAGGTCCTGGCGCTGGCTGTCGCGCTCGACGGTGAACACCGCCTGGTCCCCGGCGTTCTGGATCGCGTAGACGGTCTGGGCCCACGTCGAGACCGCGGTGCCGTCGACCGCGACGATCGTGTCGCCGACCTGCAGCCCGGCAGCGCGCGCGGGCGACGGCTCCATGCCGGCGCAGTCGTCGTCGGTGACGTCGGTGTTGGCGCACTGGGCCACCGACGACACCGTCGGTGAGAGGGTGCCGATGCCGTGGACGGTGAGGACGAGGGTGAGCAGCACGACCGCGATGGCCGCGTTCACCAGGGGTCCACCGGCCATGATGACGAGGCGCTGCCACACCGGGAGCCGGTAGAACACCCGGTCCTCGTCGCCGGGGCGCACCTCCTCGAGCGAGTCGGCGCGGGCCTGCTCGATCATCTGGTGGACCGGGTTGGAGGACCCGGCCCGCAGCCGACCACCGTCGCCGGGGCGGGGTGGGAACATGCCGATCATCCGCACGTAGCCGCCGAGCGGGACCGCCTTGACGCCGTACTCTGTCTCGCCACGCCGGGTGGACCACAGGGTGGGCCCGAAGCCGACCATGTACTGCGGCACCCGGACCCCGAAGATCTTGGCGGGCACGAGGTGGCCCACCTCGTGCAGCGCGATCGACAGCGCGATGCCGACCACCATCACGAGGACGCCGAGCAGGTACATCATCGGGCCGCCTCCTGGGTCTGGTGGGCCAGCGCACCGATCCGCTCGGTGGCGCGTCGTCGGGCCCAGGTGTCGGCCGCGAGCACCTGGTCCACGCTGAGGTCAACCGACGGGGCGGCGATTCCGTTCCCGCCGGGGCCGGCGTGGTCCTCGACCACCCGGGCCACGACGTCGACGATCTCGGGAAAGGCCAGGGCGCCGGCGTGGAAGGCCGCGACGCACACCTCGTTCGCCGCGTTGTAGACGGCCGGGAAGGTGCCGCCCTCCCGTCCGACCCTGACGGCGAGCCGCACGGCCGGGAAGGCCTCGTCGTCGAGGGGCTCGAACTCCCACGTGGCGGATCCGCTCCAGTCGCAGGCGGCAGCCACGTCCGCGAGCCGCTCCGGCCAGGACAGCCCGAGGGCGATCGGGATGTGCATGGTGGGCGGGGAGGCCTGGACCAGCGTGGACCCGTCGACGAACTCGACCATCGAGTGGACGACCGACTGGGGGTGCACGACGACCCCGATGTCGTCGTAGGGCACGTCGAAGAGCAGGTGGGCCTCGATGACCTCAAGCCCCTTGTTGACCAGGGTGGCCGAGTTGGTGGTCACCACCAGCCCCATGTCCCAGGTGGGGTGGGCCAGCGCCTGCTGCGGGGTCACGTCGCGCAGCTGCTCGCGCGTCATCCCGCGGAAGGGTCCTCCGCTGGCGGTCACCACGAGGCGGCGGACCTCCTCGCGCCGCCCGCCGCGCAGGCACTGGGCGATCGCGCTGTGCTCGGAGTCGACGGGCACGATCTGGTCCGGGCGGGCGGCCGCCTTCACGACGGGGCCCCCGACGATGAGCGACTCCTTGTTGGCCAGCGCCAGGGTGCTGCCGGCGGCCAGCGCCGCGAGCGTCGGGCGCAGGCCGATGCTGCCGGTGATGCCGTTGAGCACCACGTCAGCGCCGTTGCCCGCCACCGTCTCGGCGGCCGTGGCTCCAGCCAGGACCTCGGGGCGGTATGCCGTGAGGCCGGCCTCGGCGGCGGCGTGCACCAGGGCCTCGCGCAGCTCTCGCACGGTCGGTTCGTCGTCCCGCGCCACGGCGACCTGCTCCACCCGCAGCGCCACGGCCTGGTGGGCGAGGAGACCGACGTCGGACCCGCCTGCCGCAAGGGCCCTGACGGTGAACCGGTCGGGGTGGCCGTCGACGACCTCGATCGCCTGGGTGCCGATGGAGCCGGTGGAGCCGAGGATAGTCACGGAGCGCTGCGTCACCCGGTCATTGTGCCCTCCTCTCCGGGGACGACCACGACCGCACGCACGAGGCGGTCGACGAGGTCGCGGACCCATTCGGGGTCGACCGGCGCGAGGACGACGTCCTCCCGCCCGTCCCTCCCACCTCCCGCCGTCGGCCGGGCGGCGCCGAAGCACCCGCGAGGGCCGAGCGCGGCGAGCCAGGAGTCGACCCCGGGGTCGACGGCGGAGCGTGGCCCGGGACCGCGGTCGGCAGCTGCCCAGGAGATCTCGGCCAGCACGGTGGGACGGCCGAGGTCCCGGACCAGGTCCGCCGCCCTCAAGGACCGTACCCGGCGGGGAGGACCCGTCCCCGGTGCCGCGTGCAGCGGGACCAGCACGTCGGTCAGGGCCTGGGTCACCTCGGCGGGACCGGTCAGCAGGGCGAGCCCGTGCACCTCGCCGAGGAGGTCGTCGTGGGCCACGTCCTCCACGCAGGCACCGAACGGCGTCAGGTGGGCGACCCGCGCCGCGCGGACAGGGCGCTCGGCCACCTGCACGGTGCGCTCCACGACGAGCACCCCCTCGCTGCCGGCCCGGACGTCCAGGGCCAGGGCCAGCCGCTCGGTCAGCGGCTCGTCCTCGAGCAGGACGCCGTCGGCACCGACGAGGCCGCGGACGGTCAGCGAGCGGCGCGCCTCCTCCCGGACGGCTGCACCAGGCTCCGGGTCGGCCGACACCCGACCCGGGCCGAGCATCCGGGCGTGCGCGTCCTCGAGCACCTCCAGCTCCGTGCCGGTCAGGAGGATGAACGGCACCGTCACGGCGAGGCCCCGGGGACGCTCGGCACGGTCTGCGGGAGACGGTCCAGGAGGCCGGAGCCGACGTCCCGGGCCTGCCGCCGCAGCCGCCGGAGCCCGCGCCCCGCCCGCTCCTGGGCCCGCTGCACCACCCCACCGACCTGACGGACCCCGCGCCCCGCCTGACGCGCCCCCTCACCCACCTGGCGCGCGCCCCACCGGACCGCCGGGAGGATCGTGGCCCGGTGGTCGTGGAGCCAGTTGCCGGCCAGCCACAGGAGACGGCTCCGACGGCTCCGACGGCTACGAGCCCGGCGGGGGTCCCGACCAGGAGCACGGCCGCCGGCATCCCGACGACCGCGCCGCCGGCGAGGACGCGCGTGATCCCGGCCCGCCAACCGTCGTGGTCGGCTCCCGTGCGCACGTCCTGGACGGCGAGCGCCCAGGCCCCCACCGCAGAGGCCCGGGCGAGCAGCCGCCGCGCGGGCGCCAGCACCCCCGACGCCTGGCGCAGCGCCTCCGCCGCAGCGACCTGCTTCGCCCAGACCTTGGACACCGATCCGTCCAACCTGGTGCGGGCAGCGCTCCGCAGCTCCTCGGACCGGGACCACCGCAGGTGGGCCAGCGCGACCAGGCCCACCGTCGAGACGACCGCTCGCCTGCCGTGGCGCACCACGGTGCTGGCCTTGCCGCGGAGGTCGTGGAGCACCCCGACGTGGGCCAGCGCCGTCTGGACGGACGACCAGACGGACTCCAGGATCGTCGCCGCCCGACGCTGCACGGCCGCGAAGTCCTCCTCGGTGCGACGCAGCTGCTCACGTGCGTGGTCCACGCGCGCCTCGAGCTCGGCCACCCGGCGCCGCCAGGCCTCCTGCAGCAGCGACTCCGGCGGCGGTCCCACGGCCCGCAGTCCCCCGAGCTCGTCCAGCGCGTCGTCGACGTCGCGCGCCCAGCGCCGCACCTGGGTGAGCGCCTCCTCGGCCGCTCCGGCGACCTCATCGAGGACGGCGGCCGCCTCCAGGCCAGGACCGGCGAGGACGTGGAGCAGCCGCTGGGCGGACTCGACCGCGGCCTGCATCTCCAGCGCCGCCAGTCCCGACCACCCACCGTCCACGACGACCGTCGCACCGGCCCGCTCCGCCAGCTCCTCCACCTGCGCCCCCGCCGCGCGCAGCTGTCGGGCCGCGGCCCGCAGGTCCTCGGACGAGCAGGCCAGCAGGGGACCTCCGGCCGTGGCGCCCGCCCAGGTCACGACGACGCCCCCGGCGTCTGTGCGTCCACGCGCCCGGCCCACACCCGGGCCACGAGGAGCTCTGCCTCCCGGTAGGCCTGTGCGGACGCGCGCGTGGCCCCGGCCAGCCGACCCGTCACGCCCGCGACACCCGCGGTCAACCGCGTCCCCTGGTCGCCCGCGACCGTGCAGGCGTCGGCGAGCTCACGACCTCCCGCCGCGTGGGCTGCGGCCTGCCACGCCCACGCGGCCCCCTGTGCGACCCGTTCCAGATCGGCGACTACGGTGTCCAGGCCGGCTGCCGCGGCAGCCACCTGGTCCGGGTCGACGCGCACGACATGCCCCATGGTCCGTCCCCTCCCGTCCGGGCCGGGTCAGGTCTCCCGGCACGCTTCGAGAGTAGGAAGGTCCGTGCCGGGCCTGCAGAACTTGTCCACAGGGCCGTGGTCAGCGGGCCGGCCGCCGCAGCACCTCCGCCAGGTCGTCCAGCACCGACGCGTCCTCGATCGTGGACGGCACCTGCGCCTCCTCACCGTCGGCCATCTGGCGCATCGTCTTGCGCAGGATCTTGCCCGAGCGGGTCTTGGGCAGGGCCTCCACGACGTCGACCTGGCGCAGCGCCGCCACCGGGCCGACCTCGTCGCGGACCCGCTGCACCAGCTCGGCCTCGAGCGCGTGGCGGGCGGCGTCGTCCGGCACGTCGATCCCGGCCTTCAGCACCACGAGCGCCCGCGGCACCTGCCCCTTGAGGGCGTCGGCGACGCCGATCACCGCGCACTCCGCGACGGCCGGGTGGCCGGCGAGCGCCTCCTCCAGGGAGCCGGTCGAGAGCCGGTGCCCCGCCACGTTGAGGACGTCGTCGGTGCGCCCCATGACGAAGACGTAGCCGTCCTCGTCGACGTAGCCGCCGTCGCCGGAGAGGTAGTAGCCCTCGAAGGCGGACAGGTAGGAGGACACGTAGCGGTCGTCGTCGCCCCAGAGCGTGGGCAGGGTGCCGGGCGGGAGCGGCAGGCGCAGGCAGATCGCTCCCTCCACCCCGGGCGGCACGGGCGTGCCGGTCTCGTCCAGCACCTGCACGTCGTACCCCACCGTCGCCAGGGTCGGGCTGCCCGGCTTGATGTCGAACGGCGCCACCCCGACCGGGTTGGTGGCGATCGGCCAACCCGTCTCGGTCTGCCACCAGTTGTCGACCACCGGCACGCCCAGGTGCTCGGTGGCCCACCGCCAGGTCTCCGGGTCCAGACGCTCGCCGGCGAGGAAGAGGGTCCGCAGCGACGAGATGTCCCGGCCCCGCAGCAGGGTGGCGTCGGGGTCCTGCTTCTTGATCGCCCGGATCGCCGTGGGCGCGGTGAAGGCCGCCACCACGCCGTGCTCCTCGATCATCCGCCAGTAGGTCCCGGCGTCGGGGGTGCCGACCGGCTTGCCCTCGAAGAGGATCGTCGTCGCCCCGGTCAGCAGGGGGGCGTAGACGATGTAGGAGTGGCCGACCACCCACCCGACGTCGGAGCCGCACAGCCACGTCTCCCCCGGCTGCACGCCGTAGAGGTTCGTCATCGACCACCGCAGCGCCACGGCATACCCTCCGCTGTCCCGCACGATGCCCTTGGGACGACCCGTCGTGCCGGAGGTGTAGAGCACGTAGAGCGGGTCGGTGGCCTCGACGGGCACGATCTCCGCCGGCGCCACCGAGTCGGGGTTCATCACCTGCTTCCAGTCGAGGTCGCGCTCCCCCATCTCGCAGGTCAGCTGCTCGCGCTGGACGATCACGCAGTGGTCCGGCTTGTGCGACGAGCGGTGGATCGCCTCGTCGAGCATCGGCTTGTAGGGGATGACGCGCGAGGGCTCGATGCCGCAGGACGCCGTCACCACGACCTTCGGGGCGGCGTCCTCGATGCGGGCGGCGAGCTCGGCAGGGGCGAAGCCGCCGAACACCACCGAGTGGACCGCGCCGATCCGCGCGCAGGCGAGCATCGCGACCACGGCCTCGGGGATCATCGGCATGTAGACCACGACGCGGTCGCCCTTGCGCACCCCCAGGTCGCGCAGCACCCCCGCGAACCGGGCCACCAGGTCGAGGAGCTGGGCGTAGGTGTAGTCACGGCGCGAACCGGTGACCGGGCTGTCGTAGATGAGCGCCGTCTGGTCCGCCCGCCCGTGGACGACGTGCCTGTCGAGGGCGTTGAAGCAGACATTGAGCCGTCCGCCGGTGAACCAGCGGTAGAACGGGGGGTCCGCGTCGTCGAGGACCTGCACCGGTCGGGTGATCCAGTCGATGAGCCCGGCCGCCTCGCCCCAGAACGTGTCCGGGTCCTCCAGGCTGGCCGCGACCATGTCGCGATATCCCTGCTGTGCGTCGGTGGTCATGCTTCATCAAACCGGATGGCCGGGGAGCACCGCGAGGCGGGGTGGCGACTAGATTCCCGGGTATGCGGTGGAGCCAGGGGCGCGTCGACGCGCAGGGCGCGCGGGTGGTCGGGGGCTGCTCCGACGCCCCGGAGGTGCGCTACCCGCGGGCCGAGGGCCTGCGGCCGGTCGGCGGCCGCGAGGTCGAGGACGACCTCGCCTGGGAGACGGTGCTGCGGGGGGCCGAACCGCTGCACAACCTGCGGCTGCAGGGGCTGGACCTGCGCGAGCACCGTGACCTGCTGCTGGGTCGCGACGACCTCAGCGACCTGGTGGTGCTCGGCGGCACGCTGGACGAGGAGATCGAGCAGCACCTGCGGCGGCACGGCGCGATCATCTTCCCCGCCGACCCCCGCGCACCCGTCGACCCCTACCGGGCCCGGCTCTACACGCCGCAGGAGCTCTACGCGGGGATGGACGAGGCCGGCTACGTCGGCACCGTGGACGCCCGCGCCTACGCCTGGTCCCAGGACGCGGCCCTGCAGCACGACGCCTACGTCAGCGCGCTCCGCGCGATCCACGACGACGCGATGACGGACGCCCTGGCCGCGGTCGTCGAGGGCCGGGAGGTCGTCGGGGTGATGGGCGGGCACGCCCTGCGCCGGGGCAGCGACGACTACGCCTCGGCCGCGCTGCTGGGCCACCGGCTCGCCCAGTCCGGCGCACTGGTGGTCACCGGCGGCGGACCGGGCGCGATGGAGGCCGCGAACCTCGGGGCGTGGGCGCCCGACCACGACACGCTCGCCGCCACCCTGGGGCAGGTCGCTGCGGTCCCGGACTTCGCCGCGGACATCGCGGCGTGGGCGGCACCCGCGCTACGGGCGCGGCTCGAGCTCGGCCCGCCCCAGCCCCAGCGGGTGCGCAGCGTGGGCATCCCGACCTGGTACTACGGCCACGAGCCGCCCAACGCGTTCGGCCAGCTGGTGGCCAAGTTCTTCTCCAACGCCCTCCGGGAAGACCTGCTGCTCGCGCACTCCCGTGCCGGCCTGGTCGTGCTGCCCGGTGCCGCCGGCACGGTCCAGGAGATCTTCCAGATGGCCACACGGCTCTACTACGGGGTCGACGAACGGGCGGCCCCGCTGGTCCTGGTGGGGGTGGAGCACTGGACCACGCACCTTCCGGTGTGGCCGCTCCTGCGGGCCCTGGGCCGGTGGCGTCCGATGGACGGGTCGCTGCACCTCGTGGGGACCGTGGACGAGGCCGCCGCGGTCCTGGCTGCGGGCTGATCGCGGTCAGCGCCTGTCCGCAGGTCGCTCCTGCGGTGCTGACACCGCCCCCGGCCCAGGGCTAGCGTCGGAGCACGACATACCCCCCGACGAAGGAGCAGCCCATGACGGCGACCCCCACCGCCGACCCGACCACCGACCCGCCCTGGGAGCCTCCCCTGGCCGGCACCGACGTGGAGCACGCCGTCGGCACCCTCGAACGCCTGCGCGCGACCTTCCGGTGGAAGGCCGACGGACTGGACGTCGAGCAGCTGAGGGCGCGAGCGGTCCCGTCGTCGGAGCTGACCGTCGGCGGCCTGCTCAAGCACCTGGCCGTGTGCGAGGACGACGTCTTCTGCTGGCGCATGGCCGGGCAACCGCCGGTGACCTGGCTGTCGGTGCCGGAGGAGGAGGTCGGGCACTGGCAGTTCACGGTCGGCCCCGACGAGACGGCCGAGGAGGTCTACGGGCTGTGGGCGGCTGCGGTCGCCCGCTCGCGCGCCACGCTGAGGCGCCTGCTCGCCGAGGGCGGGCTGGACCAGCCGGGCCACCTCGACGTCGAGGGGTCGCGGCCGAGCGTGCGCCGGCACCTGCACGACATCCTCGAGGAGTACGGCCGGCACACCGGGCACATGGACCTGCTGCGCGAGGCGATCGACGGACGCACCGGCGAGGACCCGCCGCGGGACTGGCCGATGCTGCCCGCGGAGCCGGTGGCCTAGTCGGTCACGGCGGCCAGCTGGCCGCAGGCACCGTCGATCTCGGAGCCTCGGGTGTCCCGCACCGTCGTCGGTATGCCGTGCGCGCGCAGCCGCTCGACGAACTGCTGCTCGACCCCCCGCCGGGACGCGGTCCACTTGCTCCCGGGCGTCGGGTTGAGCGGGATGGGGTTGACGTGCACCCACCCCCGCCCGCGGGCGTTGAGCTTCTCGCCCAGCAGGTCGGCCCGCCACGCCTGGTCGTTGATGTCCCTGATGAGCGCGTACTCGATGCTGACCCGCCGGCCGGTGGCGTCGAAGTAGCGGCGGGCGGCGTCGAGGGCCTCGTCCACCTTCCACCGGGTGTTGATCGGCACCAGCTCGTCGCGCAGCTCGTCGTCCGGGGCGTGCAGGCTCAGCGCGAGCGTCACCGGGATCCCCTCCCCCGCCAGCTTGTCCATCGCGGGCACGAGCCCGACCGTCGACATCGTGACGCCCCGCGCCGACATGCCCAGCCCCTCGGGGGCCGGGTCCACGAGCCGGTGGATCGCGCCGAGCGCAGCCTTGTAGTTGGCCAGCGCCTCCCCCATCCCCATGAAGACCACGTTGCTGACCCGCAGGGCCTGCTCGACGGTGGGCGGCTCGTGGTCGGCGTCCTCGTTCTCCACAGCGGTCCCGCCGGCGAGATCGCCGTGGCGCACGGCCCGGGCGGCGGCCGCGACCTGCTCGACGATCTCAGCGGTCGAGAGGTTACGGGTCAGCCCCTGCTGGCCGGTGGCGCAGAACGGGCAGTTCATCCCGCACCCCGCCTGGCTCGAGATGCAGATCGTGACCCTGCCCGGGTAGCGCATGAGCACCGACTCGACCATGGCCCCGTCGTGCAGCCGGTGCACCTGCTTGAGGGTGGCGCCCTCGTCGGCCGACAGGGTGCGGACCGGCGTGAGCAGCGGCGGCAGCAGCGTGCCGACGAGCTCGTCACGCCCCCCCTTGGGCAGGTCCGTCATCTCCTGCGGGTCGGTGGTCAACCGCTCGAAGTAGTGGCGTGAGACCTGGTCGGCACGGAAGCCCGGCACGCCGAGCTCCTGCGCCCAGGCCTTGCGACCGGCGAGGTCCAGGTCGGCCAGGTGGGTGGGGGCCTTGCCCCGCCGGGGCGCGGCGAAGGTCAGCGCGCCGGGGGCGGGTCGGGAGGTCGGGGTCGGCAGCTCGGTGGTCATCCCCGCCATTGTCGCAGGGGTTGCGCCTCAGAGAAGAACGTGCAGGAGTGCCCAGCACACCGGGGCGGTGACCAGCAGCGAGTCAAGGCGGTCCATGACTCCGCCGTGCCCCGGCAGCAGGTGACCCATGTCCTTGATGCCGAGGTCGCGCTTGATCGACGACTCGGCGAGGTCCCCGACGGTGGCGAAGCAGGCCGCGACCGCGCCGACGACACACCCCACCCACCAGGGTCCGTCCAGCAGGAGGACGACCGCGAGGGCGCCGACCACGGCGCTGGTGCCGACGGACCCGGCGAAGCCCTCCCAGGACTTCTTCGGCGACAACGAGGGTGCCATCGGGGTCCGCCCGCGCAGCACGCCCACGACATACCCCCCGGTGTCGCTCGCCACCGTCACCAGGACGTAGGTGAGGATGCGCCCCACCCCGTCCGGCTCGGCGACCATGAGCATCGTGATCGCCGCGAGCACCGGCAGGTAGGCGACGACGAAGACGCCGCCGGCGACGTCGGTGAGCGCGCCGACGGGGTCGCCGACGGAGCGCCAGAGGACGATGATCGCCGTGACCGCCGCGAACCCGGCGGCGAGACCGTCGGGCCCGGCGACGTAGGCGAGGGGCACCAGCCCCGCGGCCAGCAGCACCGGGGGGAGGGGGACCCAGATCCGCCCTTGCCGCAGGGCGTGGTCGAGCTCCCAGACGCCGAGGACCGCGAAGAGGGTGACGAGCCCCACGAACAGCGGGGTGTAGAGGTAGAGGCTCGCGACCACCACGGCGATGAGTGCCAGCCCGACCGCGGTCGCGGCGGTCAGGTTGCGACCCGCCTTCGGCGGCGACTGGCCCGCGCGGGCCCGCAGCGCCCTCCGCGTCTGCGCCCGTTCGCCCACCGTCTCAGCCATGGCGCAAGGGTAGGGGGTGTCCGGGCCGGCTGCTCAGACGTCGAGCAGCTCGGCCTCCTTGTGCTTGAGGATGTCGTCGACGCCGTCGACGGCCTTCTTCGTCATCGCCTCCAGCTCCTTCTCCGCCCGCGTCCCCTCGTCCTCGCCGACCTCGCCGTCCTTGACGGCGCGGTCGATGACGTCCTTCGTGTGCCGCCGCACGTGCCGCACGGAGACCTTGGCGTCCTCGCCCTTGCTGTGCGCGAGCTTGATGTACTCGCGGCGGCGCTCCTCGGTCAGCTGCGGCATGACGATCCGGATCGCGTTGCCGTCGTTGCCGGGGTTGGCACCCAGGTCGGCCGAGCGCAGGGCCTTCTCGATCTCGCTCATCGCCGCCTTGTCGTAGGGGGTGATGAGCAGCGTGCGGGCGTCCTGCACGGTGAAGGAGGCGAGCTGCTGCATGGGGGTCGGGGCCCCGTAGTAGTCGACCTCGATCCTGGCGAACATGCCCGGGTGGGCGCGGCCGGTGCGGATCGAGGACATGTCGTCACGAGCCACCTCCAGAGCCTTGTCCATCTTCTCCTCGGCCTCCATGAGGGCCATCTCGATGACTTCGGACATCGCTGCGGTGTGCTCCTTCGTGACGTGTTTCGTTGGGGGTGCGCGCGCTCAGCCCGCGGTGACCAGTGTCCCGATCTTCTCACCCCGGAGTGCGCGGGTCACCGCGTCCTCGCCGTCGATGCCGAAAACACGCATCGGCAGGTCGTTGTCCATGCACAGGCTGAAGGCGGCGGCGTCGACCACGCGCAGGTTGCTGGCCAGCGCCTCGGTGAACGTCAGCTCCTCGAGCTTGACCGCCCTGTCGTCGGTCCTCGGGTCGGCGGTGTAGACGCCGTCGACGCCGTTCTTGCTCATCAGCACCTCGTCGCAGTGGATCTCCAGCGCGCGCTGCGCGGAGACGGTGTCGGTGGAGAAGTACGGCATACCGGCTCCCGCACCGAAGATCACCACGCGGCCCTTCTCGAGGTGGCGGATCGCCTTGCGCGGGATGTAGGGCTCGGCGACCTGACCCATCGTGATCGCGGTCTGCACGCGGGTGTCCACGCCCTCCTTCTCCAGGTAGTCCTGGAGAGCCAGGCAGTTCATCACCGTGCCGAGCATGCCCATGTAGTCGGCCCGCGCGCGTTCCATGCCCCGCTGCTGCAGCTGGGCACCGCGGAAGAAGTTGCCCCCGCCCATCACCACGGCGATCTGTGCGCCGCTGCCGTGCGCGACCGCGATCTGGCGGGCGATCCCCTTGACGACGTCGGGGTCGAGCCCCACCTTGCCGCCCCCGAAGGCCTCCCCGGAGAGCTTGAGCAGCACGCGTCGAGAGGTGTGCCCGTCCTCGGGCGCCGCCGGGGAGGTGGGGGTCTGCACGGTGGCGGGGATGGACGCGGACGTGGTCATACGAGGTCTCCCGGGGGTGCGTGGGCGGTCGCCCGATCCTGCCACACGGTCGTGACGTGCCACACCGGCGGTCGGTCCCCGGACGCGGGGGGGGGGCGCACACCGCAGAAAAGGGGGGCGCCCCCCAGGG